>JAISCH010000155.1 GCA_031265725.1 Propionibacteriaceae bacterium | reverse complement strand
AGCGGGTCATATTTGCTCATGCATCTGCTCCTTTGTTTAAGACTTACTTTAGTCCTAAATAAAGATATGTGGGTAACGCACAATGGCGGGCTGTGGCTGGGCTGACCAGTTCCCTGGGGATGCTTCAGCTAGTTCACTCGTGCAGGGCCTCGACAACGCTGAGCCTCCCGATCCGGCTCTCAGCGATCTTCGTGGCGGCGAACACGATGGCGAGCACGCCGACCACGCTGATCCCCACGGCGGTCCAGGGGTAGGAGAAGCCGAACTCCACCGACCCCATGAAGCCCTTGTAGAGGATGTAGGCGAACGCTGAACCGAGCGGAATCCCGTACAGCAACGCCCTGGCCGAGGAGAGCAGGCTTTCGTACCCCAGCATTTTGGAGAAGTTTTTCTTGGACATTCCGATGCCGCGAAGCAGGGCAAACTCCCGGTTGCGCAGCCGCATATTCGTGATCACCGTGCTGACGACGTTGGTGACGGCGATCAAGGTGAGCAGAGCGACGAACCCATAAGCGAAAAGCCTGACCCCGAGCATGATCGCCCGCTGCCCAGCCGTTATCTTGGAGGCGTCGTAAGTGTTCAGCCGATACTCGCCGTCCTGCGGTGCTCCGATGACTTCTTCGAGCACGGACATCGCATACGCCCGGAACCCTTCCACATCGGCGGTCTCAGCCAGCCACCCGGTCAGGATCAGGCCGTCTTCAGCCTTTTCGGCCAGGTGGATGACAGCGCCGGGGAATTCGGAGAGTCTGCTGGTCACCTGTTCAGCAACTTCGGGCCGCAGGCGGTGATCCTTCGGCGAGATGTACTCGGCCCCGGCGGTGACGCCCGCGTAAGGCATCGCGTAGGTCATCGACCGTTCCATCCCACTGGCGAAGAACGAGCCCGCTATGAACAAGATGATGCTGATGGACAGAGCGGCCACCGTCGCTCGGTAGCTGCGGCGGCTGCGTTTGGCGTATTTCACAGCGAGCGCGCCCTCGCAGCCGAACAGCGCCCTTGTCAAGGGGGACACCTTGACGGATTCTGCCGATGGCGCGATTCCCCCGCTTTGGCGGATGGCTTCAATCGGTGGCATCAGCGCGGCTTTCCGGGCGGGCAGCCAGGCCGAGACCAGGACGGTGACGAAGCTGACGACGACGGCGAGTGCGGTGGCCTCCCCGGAAAACACGTAGTCGAAATGGAGTTCGCTGCTGCCGTTGGCCCCGTGGACCATTCTGGAGGCGTTGACGTCTGCGAACAGCGTATCGACGATGCCCGCGCCCAGCAGATGTATGGCGTTGCCGAGCAGCAGGCCCAAGGGTATTCCCAGGGCGCACAGGAACACGCCTTCGTAGACCACCGCCGCCGAGATTTGCCCTCTCGTCGCACCGATGCTGCCCAGCAGGCCGAACTGCCTGGTCCGCTCCCCCGCGCTGGCCCGGAAAGCGTTCGAGGCGATGATGATGGACGTTGCCACCAGGATTAAGACGAACACCGCCGCGACGGTGTAAACCATGACGCTGTACTTCTGCGCTTCCAGAATGTCCTCGCCGAGGAAGCCGAACACCATCTTCCGTCCGCTGGCGGCGAACCCGCAGACCGCTGAGATCATCGCCGCAGACAGGGTGATGGCCAGCACGGTGAAAAGGGTGTGGCTGCGGTTCTGTTTGAGGGACCGTAGTGTGACGCGGCGGATCGCCGTGTTGTGGCCGGCGCTCATGGGACGATCCTCCCGTCCTCGATGCGGACGATCCGGTCGGCCAGCTGCGCTAGCTCCGGGTTGTGGGTGATCAGCACGATGGTCTGGCCGAACCGTTCGCCGCTGGTTTTCAGCAGCCCCATCACGTCCAGGCCGCCACGGCTGTCGAGATTCCCGGTCGGCTCGTCGGCAAGGATGATGGCAGGTTTCGCGGCCAGCGCGCGGGCGATGGCGACGCGCTGCTGCTGGCCACCGGACAGTTGGCTGGGCATGGAACGTCTTCTATCGGTCAGCCCGAGCAGGTCGATCACTTGGCTGACGAACGTCCCGTCCGGCTTGGTCCCGTCGAGTTCCAGCGGGAGCAAGATGTTCTCCTCGGCGGTCAACACCGGGACCAGGTTGTAGCTCTGGAAGACGAAGCCGATATTGCGGCGGCGGAAGATGGTCAGCTCGTCGTCCCGCATGGTGAAGATCGGCTTGCCGCCGATCTCGACCAGTCCCGCCGTGGGGCGGTCGAGGCCGCCGAGCAGATGCAGCAGCGTTGACTTGCCGCTGCCCGAACTGCCCACCACGGAGACGAATTCGCCCTGTTCGACGGCGAGGTCCACACCGTCGAGCGCCCGGACCATCGCTGCGGCGGACGCCGGGCCGCCGTAATGCTTCTTCAGGTCCGTCGTTCTCAATATGTTCACTGTGGTCCTCCCCGCGGCGAGTTGTCAAGGGCTTTTTCATCATCACAATGCAGGACATATGCTTGGAACAATGAAACGGACAATGACAATGAAACGTCGCGCCTGCATGCGTCGAGCAGACAAGCGGGGGCGGTTTTGGCCTATAATGCTGGTGAACGGGTTTGACACCGGGTGTTGCGACACCAAAGCAGCATTCACGGAAGGGAGCGCGTCATGGGGCTTTTCAAAC
>JAISCH010000148.1 GCA_031265725.1 Propionibacteriaceae bacterium | reverse complement strand
TGGCCGCAGCTAACCTGCAGAAGCTGAAAGCCAAGGTTTCCGAACGCCGCGCCAGTCAGCTCAGCTCATTGAATGTGGTGACTGCTGGAGCTGAGAGCTATACCCGGCCGGACAAGGTGAATGTGGTCTCGCTCGGTCAGCTATTCGCTGGGTGATCAGCGCTGTTGTCGCTTCGCTTTGGCTCGTAGGGCGGCGATGTCTAGGAATCCGGGGTCGGTTATCGGGGGTTGTTCGCCGGTCTCCCAGGGGTCTACTGGCATAGGGTCATCGTCGTCGGCGAAGCCTTGGGATGGGTCGAATGGGTTGGCGGGCAGGCGTTCGTCGGCGTGGGGTGCGATCTGAGTTAGGGTTTGCCGCTCGTCGGGGAGCGAGTGCAGCACATCGCGGATATAGCCGTGGGTGGCCTCGATGAGCGGGACTTCGCGCAATTCGCGCTCAGATTGATACCAGCGGTAGTCCAGAATCTCGTGGAAGAGTTGCGCGGCGTCGCGTTTGCCATGCAGTTCCGGGGGAATGGCGTTGACGACCGGTTGGAAGCATTCGGTCAGCCAACGATGGGCGACGACGGCCTCGTCCTCCTCCTGCTGGCCGGTGCGGTAGCGGTAGGTGGCCAGGTCGTTGAGCAGGCGGCGGGCCTGGTTCTCCTCGGTGTCCAGGCCGGTGAGCCGCAGCAATCGGCGGGAGTGGTGCCCGGCGTCGACAACTTTGGGCTGGATTCTGATGGTCGAGCCGTCCTGGGTCGTGTCCAGGTCGAGCTCAGCCACATCGAAGCCCAATTTGTTCAGCCGTCGGACCCGGTTCTCGATCCGGTAGGTCTCCTCCCCGGAGAATTCCTCCGCGCCGGTCAATTCGGCCCAAAGATCGCGGTAGCGCTGCATGATGCTCTCCACCAACTGCAACGGATGCAGGGACGGGTCCAACATCCGTCCGGATTCCAGGTCGAGGAATTCGCCGTAGAGGTTGATGGTGGCGATGGCCAGATCGTTCTCCCGTTGGCCGGTGCTCAGTGCGTCATGCAACTCAGCGGTCTCCGCGTCGACCAGATAGGCGGCGAAAGCTCCCGCATCGCGGCGGAAGAGCACATTGGACAGCGACACGTCGCCCCAGAGGAAGCCGATCAAATGCAGCCGGACGATCAGCACCACCATCGCGTCCACCAATCTGGTGACCGTCTCCGGCCGGACTCCCTGATCGAAGAGCACTCGATAGGGCAGCGAGAATTCCAAATGTTTGGTGAGCAGCACCGGATCAAGCGGCGCACCGTCCTCATCGACCCGGTTGGTGACGACGGCCACCGGCTCCACAGCGGGAGAGTTCAGCCGGTGCAGGTCGGTGAGCATCCGGTACTCATGCAGGGCCAGGCTCTCGATGACCTCTTTGGCGGCGTACACCGAACTGCCAACCTTGATGAAACGAACGACGTGCCGGGAGATGCCGCGCGGCAGGGCGACCAGATTCTCCCTCGGCCAGGTCTCCAGCGGAAGCTGCCAGGGCAATAGGATCAGCCGCGAGTCGGAACGAGACGAAAGGAAGCGCGGCATGGTTCTATTGTGGCATCAAGATCCAACAAATGAGGCAGTTGACAAAATGGTCGCCAGCCGCACTTTTTGTTTACAGATTGTAAACTGTTTTGTATACTGCACTATATGGCTGAACAAACATCGTTAGTCCGGGTTCCGACTTCAATACGGGATCATGCCCATCGGCTAGCTAGCCCCGGACAGACTTTGGGTGACGTTTTCGCCGCCGGTATAGCAGCGTTGGAAAAGGAGTTGTTCTGGGAACGGGTCGCGGGCACTTCCCCGGACGAGGACTACCTGCGTGAGTTCGCCGAGTGGGATCAAGCGGACTCTGGGGCAGACAATGGGTGAACTGCCCGCAGCCGGAGATATTTTCTGGGTTGCGCTAGCGACTGGCAGCGGCCACGAACAGCACGGGCGTCGCCCGGTTCTCGTCGTCACAGACAGTCGATTGACCGCGATGGGAATGTGCTGGGTAGTGCCACTTTCGACTACGGAACGGAATTGGCCCACCCATGTCCGCCTAGAAGTGAACGGCCGCACCACTTGGGCGATGTGTGAGCAACTTCGTTCAATCTCAGTAGAACGCCTCGGCCGCAAAAACGGCACCATCTCCTTTCAACCCCTGTCCGCAGTGCGATCCATCCTCCGCTCAATTATCGGCCACTAGCGGGCCGCATTGATAGCTGAGTGTTTCCATGTGAGCGCCGCTCAATTATCGACTCTTGCAGAGTCTCATTCACTCAATCGGCTCACTGACAAACACAAGCATTTGCCAGCTTCGCCTCAATCGTGGCTACGCACTCCCTGGGGCAATTCTAGTTATTAGTGAGTTCACCTGTCGTGCCTCGGCACAGCTAGGTGGGGTTTGTTACACTAGTCAGGTGACTAGTCATGGGAGGTGTGATGGTTGCTTCGTCTGCGGTATGGCCGGTTCAGGAGGCCAAGGCCAAGTTCACTGAATTGCTCAATACTTGTTTGGCTGAGGGGCCGCAGGTCGTCACTCGGCGGGGGGCTGCGGAGGCGGTCCTGGTTTCGTTGGACGAATGGCGAAAGCTCAGCCAGAATGCCAAGCCGACGTTGAAACAATTGCTCACTGCTGACGGCCCACGTTTTGAATTGGACCTTCCGGAGCGTGGCAAGCTGTCTCGCCGGACTCCGCAAGTTTGGTGAGCCATGTATTTGCTCGACACTAATGTCGTCTCGGAGTTACGCAAACCCAAACCGCATGGGGCTGTGGTCGCTTGGGTGGAATCGCTCCGTGATGATGAGCTGTACCTATCTGCGGTGACTATCGGAGAGATTCAGGCCGGGGTGGAAATCACCAGGGAACAGGACACTGTGAAAGCAGTCGAGATAGAGACCTGGCTGGAACAAGTGTCCAACTCCTACAACGTGTTGGACTTGGACGCCGACACCATGCGGATTTGGGCAAGGCTGATGCATCGAGAATCGGGCGCGCTCATTGAGGATGCCCTGATCGCTGCTTGCGCGCTGAGGCACAACCTCATCGTGGCGACACGCAACGTGAAACATTTCAAACATTTCGGTGTTCCATTGTTGGACCCATTCACCAGGTCGAAGAGCCAATAAACGGGCCAGTTGCGCGGGGGATCGCCTGTCGCTTTGGCTCGTTATGGGTTCTTTGGGTAGGCTTGGGCACACGAAGAGACCTTGGACATTTGGCGGCATGACCGCAACGACTTAGCGAGGGGGCTGACCCGGACATATGGGGCGCGGTCGTACAAAGGCGAAGCAGACAAAAGTCGCACGCGATCTGAAATACCGCTCATACTCCACTGACTTCGCATCCTTGGAGCGCGAACTCCGTGGCGAGCAGTACGATTCTGACGCAGCCGAGACCGAACCCGATCCTTATGCCGAACTGGCCGACCGTTACGCCGAAGACGATGACGACGACAATTACGATCGGCAGACCGGTTAATTAAG
>JAISCH010000122.1 GCA_031265725.1 Propionibacteriaceae bacterium | reverse complement strand
CTCACCGCGCTGCCCGAGGCCCGGCGTATCGCCGTGCTGGGCTGTGGGGGAGACCGCGACCGGGATAAGCGACGGCCGATGGGAGCCGCTGCCGCGCAGTGCGCCGATGTGGTGCTGGTCACCGACGACAATCCGCGCACTGAGGACCCAGCGGCGATCCGGGCAGAGGTGCTGGCCGGGGCCAGTGCGGCTGCGGCGACCAGTGGCGCGGAGGTCATCGACGGCGGCGACCGCCGTTCAGCGATAGCGCGGGCATTGGCGTTGGCCGGACCCGGTGACTGGGTGGCTGTCTTGGGCCGGGGGCATGAGACCAGTCAGCTCATCGGCGGTGCGGCGATCCCGTTTGACGATGTATTGGTGGCCAGGCAGGAATGGTCGGATGCCACGGCTCCGGCGCAGACGGGGGAGAATTGATGGACGAGCGAAGCGCCGGTGAGCTGGCCAGGCTGTGCCGGGCCGACTTGGTGGGTGATCCGGGTAGTAGGGTCGGGCCGGATGTGGTCATCGACTCGCGCGCGGTGACGCCGGGAGCGCTGTTCGTGGCGTTGGCCGGGGAGAACACCGATGGCCACCATTTCGTCGGCCAGGCCGCTGCCGCTGGCGCTGGCGCGGCATTGGTGCGGCATAGCGTCGCGGTGGACATCCCTTGCCTGGTCGTTGACGACACCCTGGCCGGATTGGGCAGACTGGCCGCTGGAGTGGTGGCTGAGGCCAGAACCGGCCAGTTGCGCTGCATCGGCATCACCGGGTCGTCGGGCAAGACCTCGACCAAGGACTTGCTCAGCCAAATCTGTGAGAGCGTCGGCCCGACAGTCTCGCCCGTTGGCTCGTTCAACAACGAGATCGGCGTCCCGCTGACAGCGGCCAGAGTGGATTCGTCCACTCAATTCCTGATCAGCGAGTTCGGCTCCCGGGGAATCGGCCAGCTCAGCCAACTCAGCAAGATCGTGCCTATCGACACGGCGGTGGTGCTCAATGTCGGGACGGCGCACCTGGGGGAATTCGGGTCGGTGGAGAACGTGGCCCGCGCCAAGGGCGAGTTGGCCGAGGCCGCTTCCGAATGGGTGGTGCTGAACGACGACGACGCGCTGGTGCGGAGGATGGACCGTTTGACCACCGCCAAGGTGGCGGCGTTCAGTGTCGGGGCCGCGCCCAAGCTGGGCGAATTGCGGGTGTGGGCCACCGGCTTGCGCGCCGACGCCCTGCAGCGCCACAGCTTCACCGCGCACGTCAGCGGCGTGGACGAGTCGACGGCTGAGATCAATTTGCAGGTCAGCGGCGAGCATCAGGTGGCCAACGCGCTGGCTGCGCTGGGGGCCGCGCTGACTCAAGGAGTGGAATTCGCGGTGGCGGCAGCGGCGCTGAATCAGGCGGTGGCGCGTTCGAAATGGCGGATGGAACTGGTGACCGGGGCCAATGGGCTGCTGATCGTCAACGACGCCTACAACGCCAATCCGGACTCGATGCGGGCGGCCCTGTCCGCTTTGGCCGGGATGCGCCGAAGTGGCGGGAGGATCATCGCCCTGCTGGGCGACATGCTGGAACTGGGCGAGACGGCAGCGCAGGCCCACCAAGAGATCGGACGTTTCGCCGCTCAGCACGGCGTCGACTTGCTGGTGGCACTCGGTGACCAACGGGACGCGCTGGTCCGGGGCGCCAGCGCTGGCGGCATCGCCGCGATAGCCGCACCGGGCCGGGACGAGGCGATTGCCGAGGTGCTATCTTTCGCCACACCGGACGATGTGGTGCTGGTTAAGGCGTCTCGCGGACTAGCGTTGGAATCAGTTGCGGAACGTTTGGGAGCCTCTGAGTCATGATAAATATCCTGATCGCTGGTGGGGTCTCGCTAATGATCACGCTGCTGGGGACTCGTTTCGCCATCGCCTTTCTGGTGAAGCGCGGCTATGGCCAATTCATCCGTGACGACGGGCCCACCGGCCACCACACCAAGCGCGGGACTCCGACGATGGGTGGCATCATCATCATCATCGCCACCGTGCTGGGCTATTTCATCGCCCACCTGATCACCTGGCTGACCCGGCCAACGGCGCAAGCCGCGCCGCCGACGGCGAGCGGACTGTTGGCGCTGGGCATCTTCGTGGCGCTGGGGATGGTCGGTTTCGCCGATGACTGGATCAAGATTTCCAGAGCCCGCAGTCTCGGTCTGCACTCCAAGGCCAAGCTGATCCTGCAAGGGTTGGTGGCCGTCACCTTCGGGGTGCTGGTGCTGCTCTTCCCGAACGACCGGGGGCTGACTCCGGCGAGCAACCACATCTCTTTCCTCCGCGATATTCCCTGGCTGGAATTGCCGCTCTGGGGGGCGGTGATCTGGATCGTCTTCGTCGTCGCGTCCTGGTCCAACGCGGTCAATCTGACCGACGGGTTGGACGGCCTGGCGACTGGTGCCGCAGCGCTGGTCTTCGCCTCCTACGCGATCATAAATATCTGGCAGTACAACCAGTCCTGTCTCTGGGGGGACGCCGGGCCGCAGTGCTACGAGGTGCGCGACCCCTACGACCTGGCGGTGGTCTCGTTGGCCCTAGCCGGGGCCTGTTTCGGATTCCTCTGGTGGAATTCCAGCCCGGCCAAGATTTTCATGGGGGACACCGGGTCGCTGTCCATCGGCGGGGCTTTCGCGGCGCTCTCCATCCTCACCCGCACCGAATTGTTGATGATGGTGGTCGCCGGGCTGTTCCTGGTAATCACCATGTCGGTGGTGTTGCAGGTCGGCTACTTCAAATGCACCAACGGCAAACGGCTTTTCAAGATGGCTCCGTTGCAGCACCATTTCGAATTGCTGGGCTGGGCTGAGGTCACCATCGTGGTCCGGTTCTGGATCATCTCCGGGCTCTGCGCGGCGATAGGGCTGGGCCTCTTCTATGGCGAGTGGATGATCGGCCGATGATCGAGTCGTTCAACCGGTTGTCCGACTGGTCCCAAGTCAGCGCGGTGGTGGCTGGACTGGGCGCTTCCGGCTATGCCGCCGCCGACGCGCTGCTTGAACTGGGCGCGGAAGTGCTGGTCGTGGATGACGCCGACAACTCCGCCAACCGGGAACGGGCGACGATCCTGGAAATCCTCGGCGCGCAGGTGCGGTTGGGTCCAGGGGCCTCCGCGGCCGACTTGGAGCGGACCGGCCTGTTGATCGCCTCTCCGGGCTGGCAGCCGTCCAATCCACTGTTGCGGAAAGCCATCAGCCAGGAATTGCCGATTTGGGGAGAGGTGGAACTGGCTTGGCGGCTGATGCAGCCGGACCGGGCGGTGCCTTGGCTGGCCGTGACCGGCACGAATGGCAAGACGACGACGGTCAATATGCTGGAGTCCATCCTGGCCGCTGACGGGCGCAGAGTAGCCGCAGTGGGCAATATCGGGCGCACCGTCATCGAAGCGGTGCAAGACGAGGTCGACTACGAGGTCTTTGCCGTCGAGCTGTCCAGTTTCCAACTGCACTGGATCAATTCGGTCTCGCTGCACTCGGCGGCGGTGCTGAATGTGCAGCCGGACCATCTGGAATGGTATGCCGCCCCGGAGGCCTGGCGCGGGGGCACTGTGTCGCCGCTGGACGCCTACGCTTTCGACAAGGGCCAGGTCTATCAGCGGGTGCAACACGCGGCGGTCTACAACCTGGCCGATGACCGGACTGAGCAGTTGGTGGAGGAAGCCGACGTGGTGGAAGGGGCCAGGGCCATCGCATTCACAACTGGCATCCCCGGGCCGTCGATGCTCGGGGTGGTGGACGACCTCTTGGTGGACCGGGCGTTCATCCCGCAGCGCCGGGACTCGGCGATAGAGGTGGCCAAGCTCAGCGATGTCGTGCCGTACGCCCCGCACAATGTGCAGAACGCGCTGGCCGCCGCTGCGTTGGCGCGTTCGTTCGGAGTGCGCCCGCAAGCCGTCGCCCAGGGATTGCGGCAGTTGCAACTCGGCGACCACCGTATCCAGCAGATTGCCGAGGTCG
>JAISCH010000282.1 GCA_031265725.1 Propionibacteriaceae bacterium | reverse complement strand
TGTCGTCCGGGAGCACTACTGGGATGCGTGCCATCTGCCGCTCGACGGCATATTGAGCAACCAGACCGGGAGTGGTCTGAAGGTAGCCACTCAAGAGCCGGTCATAGTCGTCGTAGTCGTGCGCTCGGATGACGGCCAGAGCCTCCGTTCTGACCTGGTAGCACCACTTGGGTGAGTTGACTGGTCGCGATGGGTCGTCGGGGTTTTCGACCACGAGTCCGGCGTCCACGAACTGATGGAGTGTGAATCGGCGGACAGTCTCGCGGGTATTCGGCGCGTAGGCGACTCCGTACTCATCCCTGATCCAGTCCATGATGGCCCGCGTCCCGAGCAGCGGTGCCTGTGCGTCCTGCCAGGGCTCATCGGAGTTGAGGTGGAGGAGGGACAGGAGCACGAGGGCTGAGCGTTCGTTGGACCGCTCGGCGTCGAAGCCGAGCGACTCCAAGATGATTCGGGCGTCCTCAACCCGATCCGCCGCGTCCTCTTTCATGCCGCCACCGTCTCCAACGCCAACCGGTCGACGAGTTGGTCCAGTTCCTCTTGGCCAGGCAGAACGTCGAGGTGATGGCCCAGTCGGCGCAGCGCGTCCTCATCGGGATAGTTCATCGACCGCAGGTCTGTGGCGTTGACCTGTGTGTGTCCAGAGAAGGTGCGGAAATGCCGGTCCACCACGGAACTGTTGAGCCAGGCGCACAGCCCCCACGCGAGTTCACGGTCGAGGCCTTTACCTTCCGCGTGAAACACGTTCAGGTGGTTCTCGAATGCGACGGGCTGGTGGTGGTGCTGCGTCGGGTCCCACACGGAGGCGACGATCCGGCGACGCTCTTCCTTTGCTGAGAACCGCTTCACTGCGACGTAATAGCCGCTCGGCAACAAAGCCTTGGCGTCAGCCTCGCCAAGCAGCCGGAAACCCTGCGCCTTGCCAATGGAACGGGGCCATTCGATCAGGCCACCCCGGAGGTTGCCCGGATAGATCAATGGCAGGCTTCCAGGGGTCGGCGTGTCCTGGAGGTTCTGCCGCGCCCGGAAATCGACCACACGGCCGGTGGACACCCTTACCGCCAACGATGACAACGACGCCGGCAGCGACCTGATCGCTTTGGCCGCCCTGTCGTCGGCGCCGTTGGTGATGATCCGAATGAACTGGTGCCTGTCGTCCGGGGCAACCAGCTCCCCGTATGGGACCGTCCGCTCGTTGACAGGGTCCGTGTGGTCACGCGACGAGGTGATCGTCACGTCCTGGCGCGTCCCGCCCTTCGTGGCGGAAAGGACGATGTTTTCTTGGAGCACTCCGGTGTCGGCGAACACCGTCGAGCGAGATTCGAACGTATGCACCCGGCCCAACGCGACCTGGCTCAGGAGTCTCTTGCGGAACTGCTCGAAGTATGGGCCATTTGCGAAAGACCTGGGAGTGATGGCAACTAGTTGGCCGCCCGGTGCTAGCGAATCAACGCCCAGGGCCAAGAACGCGGCGTAGAGGTTGCCAGTCTCCCAGCCGGCGGCCGCCATCGCCCGCCGCTGCCATGACAGCGAGGCCAGCTTCCTATAGGGCGGGTTCATGATGACCAAGTCGAAGTCGTCGCCCAGTTCGGCCTCGAAACCCGTCTGAAGTGCGATGACGTCTCCCTGTACGACCTTGACCTCGACATCGACGCCCATCCGGTGCCCTTGCTGTCGGCACAATTCGGCGGTCCTGTCTAGCGCCGGCAACATGATCGGATCGAGTTCAGCGGCGGTGACTTCCACTCTGCCGATCTCGCCCTCGCGGCAGACGCGATCCACGATGGCCGCGGTCAACATGCCCGAGCCGGCCCCCGGGTCAAGAACCCGCAGGCAGTCCGCCTTCGGCAGCCTCGGAAACGACGCGATCAGCTCTGCGGCAAGCTCTGGGGTGAAGTACTGCCCCTGCACAGATTGGGAGGCCTGATCGAGGCTGATCATAGACTCAAGCCTCACCCACTCCGCCCGGTGCAGCAGTCCTTCCGTCACGTCTCCTAGCCTACGCGCCGTCGCTGACAGAATGCGGGAGGGCATCCAGCGCCGGCGTAAGAGGCCAGCCCTGTCCAATCTCTGGAACAGACTCAGAGAGGATCGCGATCTCGGTGGCTTTGCCGACACGATGTGCTGAGTAGTGAAGCTCGAATTGCCGACGCCGACGTTCCGCATAGAGCACTGCCACCCGCGGAACATTGTCGTAGGTAAGAACCCACGGCCTGTCTGACACAGCGTTTAGCACTCGGGCTAGGTCTTCATGGTCAGTCGCGGAGAAGGCGTTGAGGTACAGCGACCCGGCCTTCTCGAAGTAGGGTGGGTCGGCGTAAATGAAGACACCGTCCTTTGGTGCGTATTCAGAGATGATCTCGATGCCATCGCGCGACGTCGGCACGATGTTTTCAGCGTAGAGCGACAGTATGCGGATACGTTCAGCTAGGCCGTCCCGGTTGAAGCGGGCGTCGATCTTGTAGTTGCCTGTTTGTTCCAGTCCTCCGATCGGTCCGCCGTTGAGCACGCCGGACCTGTTTGTGCGGTTGAGATAGAAAGTGGCGAATCCGAGCTGGAGCACTTCACTGCTGTCAGCGGCGACATAGATTTCGCGCTGGCGCCGCCACTCGGAGACGTCGAGCCGCACTCTCTGGATTCGTTCGATCAGCCATCTGGGTTCAGACTGGACCGTAGTCCAGAACGCATGTATGGCGCGGTCAAGGTCGTTTATCACGACGCGCTCGACTTGACCCGTGACCAGGAGACTGAGGCCGGCGCCGACGCCTCCTGCGTAGGGCTCGACGTACGTGCAGCCAGCTAGGCCCATGTCCCGAATAGTCTTGCGAAGGCGAGAGTACAACGCTGACTTGCCGCCGGGGTACCGGAGCGGCGAAATCCGCGGGCGTCTCGAAGAGACGCCAATGGCGCTCGCGGTCATGGCTTCATCACGAATCTCATGATCGAGTTGATCGAGGACCACATCGAGAACGCCTGATCGGGATCGACCAGGAAGTGATGGTTGTGGTTAATCGCATTGAGCGCGTCACCGGAGTTGGTGTAGGTAACGAGCCTTCCGGTCCTAACGCCGTCGATCACCTGGATCAGGTGAGTCGGCCCATTCGCCTTGACGTGGTCTAGGAGCCAATCCAGAGCTTGCTTGAGTTGGACGTACCCCTTCTGATTGTTCCCGGATCCTTTGATACTGATCGACTTGGCGTCCGCGTACGCCTTGATCGACTTCTCCAGTAGGGCTCGGATCACGAGGAACGTAGTGTTTGGATACTTCCGGACATCGATCTCGGACAGTTCGCCGAGCAAGAGTTTCAACGCTTCGGGGTAACCGGTGGGTGCTTTGATCTGTCCGAGGTCGAGGTGCCTGCTCTTCTTCTTGGCCGGAGGCCTCGGTGGAGGATTTGTCCCTGTTGGCGGAGGCGCGCCGGTCGGAGGTCCCTCAGGGCCTGACGTATCCGTGGTCGAAGTCGGCGTAGTGCTGGAGCCTCGCCCAGTAGTGGGTTGGTCTCCGCCTTCGTCGGGGCTTGTCCCTGTCGTTGGAGTTGTGGGGCCAGGAGAAGCTTGTTCGCCCCCATCGTTAACGATCTGGCGGAGTTCCCTCATCAGCTGTGTGTAGCGAGGACTTGAGACCGAGTTCAGGCTGCGCGTGTTGATGTTGTCGTGGTACATCCCGCGAATGATCGTGGCGGCAAGATGCTTGAAGACTGCGTCCGGGATGCTCTTCGTGAGGTTACCATCTGGATCCATTCTAAGACCCGTCAAAGCCAGGAACTCTTTTGACTCGTAGATGCGAGCCAGCGTTGACAGGCCCTTCGCCCACCTCTTGGTTGCGAGGAAGTCTTGAAGCTCGGCATCGTCGTAGTGAATGGACCTGAAGAGATTGATGATGTGCGCGCGGAAAACGAACCTGCGAACGTCGATAGTGGGATACCTAGTCAGAAGCTCAGGTAGCTTGCGGTCCGCGTCAATCTGCGCCTGGAAGAACGCGGCCTGCCTGCTTGGGCTCCATGGTCGCCGCAGGTTTCCAGTGTGGATTGCCGCAATGAGCTGATCTGCCTCGGTCTGGTTGGGCGCTATCATGACCCGAACTCTCGAAAGCGTAGAGCGATCCGGCAGGCTGGCCGCTAGCGCGTTGACTCGCGCCTGATAATCAGGTACCAGCATAGGATTCTGGATGGCTTTGAGCGCAGCGAGCCTGCGGTTTCCCTCTACCATGACGTACTTGCCGCGTCGCTTCAGGACCACTGGAATCTCGTGCGTCAGATAGCCGACCTTGCAGATGCCTTCGACAAGACCGAGTGCATTCTCATTGACGAAGAGGTCTTCAATGATGTCCGCCTCGACCTTGGCGTCTGTCACTTCAAGGCGAACGTTCTTTGGGTCGAGTTGGATTTCCTTCAAGACATCAAGCTCGACCTCGGACCACCTCGACGTGTCAAGCATCAGCAACCGTCCTCGGCGCCATTCGGTTCGGACGGCGCCCCACAATCTTGATCATCTGTTTCGTTCTCCTCTGCGGTCGTGAGCCGCGCGAACCCTAGGACATCGCTCCTGGCGACGTGCCAAGCGCATCCGATCATCTCTCCGGGAAGTGACCCGGAGCGGGCCAGCGCGAGCACGGTCTTAGTGGAGACTCGCAAGAGCGCGGCCGTCTCTTCGGCAGTCAGTACCTCGGGTTCTTCCGGCATCCTCTCGTGGCCTCCTGTTGCGGGTTACATCTTCACGCTAGCAGGCTTGTTCGAAGGCCGTGCGTGCGCGCGGCCGCACCGATTCTCCACGTGTCAGTCTTGCCGGGCCTGCCCAGCGACGCCGGGTGGGTGATGCGGTAATGGCTGCGGTACCGGGCGACCGTGGTAGGTGCCTCTGCCGGGGCGTTGCGGCATTCGCGGCGTTCGGTCGAGGCTGAGGATCGGAGCCACGCCTTCCTGCCGCTGAGCACTGTGTTGAGGAACGCGGCGGCGCGGGCTTCGATTGGGAATCGGCTCGAAGGAGCGTTGCGGCGGTTCGGCGGCGATAGTATCGGGCGGCACCGAGTTGGGAGGTGCCGAATCTATCCCGTCCGTGTCCCGTCCCAGGTTCGCAAAGGGCCAATCCGAGCCAACGCGAGCTAACGGTAGAACCCCAGGTCAACGCAGGTTTCCAGCGCCAGCCAACGCACGTCATCGGGCTCCGAACCAAGCTCTCAAGGCGGTAGCGCCGGTTCGAATCCGGTCGGAGCTACTCCTTCGTCGCGCGCCCCGGCCGAGTTCGCATTTCGGTGCTCTGCTTATCGGCATTGCTTCGCGATAGCGGTTCCGGTCGGTAAGGGCGACCATCTTTTCCTGGGGTAAACCGCCGGTGACCAATCCAAGCCGATTGCCTGGATGCGTCGGCGCACGACTCAACAACGAGAGAGTTCAGGGTGTCAGGTCGCCAAGAGACAGCTTGAACCAGGATGATCCAACGAACACATTCAATTCGTCGGAGAAACCCATCATTCTTGGCTTGGTCTGTCCGCCGAGACCCGGCACGGAGAGTCTGCCAGTGGACACAGGAGGTCTTTCCGGGTCATCTTGCAGGGTCCATACCCGGAAAGTGAACGGGTCTCCATACTGGCCGAAAGTGGCCGCCCGGCTGCCATCTGTAATGATCGCGCGCGGGCCTGAGTCGCTTGTCGGGAAAGCGCGCTCCGAATGGGTAGAGAGATGGCGGATGGGGAAATCCACGTAGGTCGTCGCCCACAAGTCCTCCCCAAGAAGAGTAGCGGCGTACACATCGTCCACGATCTCCGTAGCCTCCCAGAGCTTCTCGAACGTGGACGCCGACCAAAGGACCGCCCCGGCGTGCCCGAGAGGCTCCACGTACTTGCCGGTATTCCGGCTGCGGCCAGTTCCGCCCCATCCGTAGTTCCCGTAGACCCCTTCGTCGGAGTAGCCGACCCAGACATTGCCCGTCTGGGTTGCTCGCGCGAGTTCGATCCCGTCACCGAAGCAGCCTGCCCGCAGGAGTTGTCCATTGGTGTCGTACACCTCGGCATTCAACTCTGGGGCGTCTTCCCGTAGGTGGCAGCGAGAGCCGATGGCGATGATGCCGCCCGGGATTGGTTGGACCATCGGGTGACCCAAACCGAACGACCGAATCACAATGGCCGCTTCCACCCCGCTAGTTAGGTGTGACGTGACGGTCGTGCCAAGCGGCTCGGAGAGCCTCGACACCGGGAAAGTGGCACCACCGTGACCGGTCTTGGTTGCCAAGTCTCACTAACTTGTGGGCGGTTGTGTCTCGGAAACTCGGAGACGGTTGTGTCTCAGATCTTGTGGACGGTTGTGTCTCAACACTCGTGGACACTTCCGCGGGCGCTCCCCGA
>JAISCH010000273.1 GCA_031265725.1 Propionibacteriaceae bacterium | reverse complement strand
GGACAGGACATAGCACCGTGGCAAGGGCTGATGCTGCTGGCTGGCCTGGACCCAGCGACGTTCGACACCGCCTCGTCCGGACCGGACGCTGGGCCAGCGGTCAGCGAGTTGAGAGCCATGCTGCGCGCTGCGGGCAGTGCGGTGGGGGCTTTCGACCTGGATACCCTGTCAGCGATGATGACCGTGGCCGGATCGGTCCCCGGAGCTTCCCGGGCCCACAATCCCCGTCGCTACGACGGCCCGATGCATGTGTTTGAGGCCGCCGCGCCGCGCAGTGAGACCGGCCTCAGCGTGGACGGCTGGCGCGAAGTGGGCTGCTCGGGCGTGATCCATCACCGGATCGACTGCACGCACCCCGAACTGGTGGCACCGGAGAACTTGGCGCGGGTATTGGCAGCGCTATTCGGCACCGGGGAACTTGGCGCGCTCCGAGCATGACAGCAGCCACCGTCCAGATATTCGAAGCGCGGACCCAGGACGCCGATTATTTCCGTCCGACTCTCACCGCCGCTGAACAGCGACGAGCGGCGCGCTACCGCGTGGCGGCGGATCGGGACAGATTTGTGGTCTCGGCCGGGCTATTGCGGCAGGCGGCGGGCACGGATGTCGGACGATGGTGCCAGCGTTGCGCCCAACTGGGTGACCACGGCCAGCCGGTGCCCCTAGACGAGGCCGGTATGCCAGTGGCCGGGACGGCGCTCTCCGCCACCCATTCAGCGGGAACAGTGTTGGTGGCCGTCAGCCGGGACGCCCCGGTCGGGATCGACGTGGAGGCATTGGCGATGACGCGGGCTTGGAGCGACGCCGACCGGGAGGCCTTCGACCGGATCGCGCTGAGCCGCCCAGAGCGTGCAGCGCTGGCCCCGCTCAGCCCAGCCAACGCGGACCGCTCGCGGCTACAGTGCTGGGTCCGCAAGGAAGCCGCCCTGAAAGCCACCGGCCTCGGCCTGGCGGTCGCGCCCAGCGAGTTGGAATTCGCCGAGACGACGCTAGTCGGCTGGCCCGCCGCCTTGGACCCCTTCTTCTCCAGCGGCGTCACAGTCACCGACCGCGCTTTATCCACAACCGGCGTCATAGCAGCCCTAGCCGTGCTCAGCACAGACGAATGCGTCATCGTCCACGAACCCGCGACCTATCCAGCGCGAGTGCTGCCAGCGGCGTCATGACTGGGAAACGGGAACACTACCGGAGGTGTTATGACTGAGCAGTGGAAATCCTGCCGGAAGTATCGTGACATTACTGCGCGAACACTACCGAGGGCATCGTGACCAGGCAGCGCGAACTATGACCGTGCTGCGTCCTTACCAGGGGGCCGCTGAGGGGACAGCCAAGTTGGCTGGCGTAACGCTGCTCTGCTGCCCCCATGCTGGCGGCGCGGCGAGTTTCTTCGGGCCGTGGCGGGCCTCGTTGCCGCCCACCAGCAGGATTCTGGCCGCCCAATACCCCGGCCGCGAGGATCGCATCGGGCAGCGGCCAGCGGCGTCACTGCTGGAATTGGCCCGCGAGATCAGCACGGCGACGCTGGCTGCGAAACCAGTCGGGCCATTGCTGGTGCTGGGGCACTCGATGGGCGCGATCATCGCTTTCGAGGTGGCCCTAGACCTGGCCGCCCACGGCCTACGGCCCGAATTGCTGGTGGTCTCCGCGATGCTCCCCCGCGTGGAACTCCGGCTGCTGACCGCGAGCGGCGACGATCCAGCGGACCGGGCCAGGCTGGCCGCCCAACTCCTCCGGCTCGATCCAGAATTCCAGCAAGTGGCCCAATACCCAGAGTTGGCCGACTTCTCAATCCGTCTTCTCAGCGCCGACCTGAATATGCTGGCCAACCACGTATTGAGTCCCGGCCCCCTCGAAGCCATCCCCATCCTGGCCCTAGCCGGAAAAGCCGACCCAGCCGTCCACCCAACCGAGTTGCGCGACTGGCGCTCGCTGACCACCGGCACCTTCTCCCAAGCCAATTTCCCCGGTGGCCACTTCCACCTACGCGGTGACGGAGCCAGGCCGCTCGCGGCGATAGCCGGTGCACTGGCAGCACCTTCTCGACAAAGGGCGTCCCTCGAACAGCATTTGAACCGGAATACGACTGTATTGCGCCATCATGTACCGTTTCCCAAGTGACAGAGTACGAACACCTGGAACCGTTCCCGATGGATGCGCCGACACCATCGGGTGAGTCGCCGACCAGCAATCATCACCAATTGGGTCCGCAGTTCCGACCAACCCATCCCATCGCCCTTGCTCCGGTGGCCTCGCCGCCGCATTCGATAGATGGCTTCGTCCGGGAATTCCTGCATGAGCTCAACACTGGCCAAGGTGTGCCGTTGGCCCGTTCCAGTGTCAACGACCAGTATTTGGCGCTGGCGCGCACCGTCCGTCACTACTTGATGGCCCGCTGGCTGGAAACGACCCGGAAAGCCCGCAGCACCAAAGCGAAGATCGTCGCCTATATGTCTGCGGAGTACTTGCTCGGCCGCCAGTTGAACAATGCCCTGCTCTCCACCGGGCTGAAGGACATCGCCGTGGAGGCGCTGGCCAGTTGCGGCTTGGACTTGGAAAAGCTCCGCGCTCAAGAAGTCGAACCGGGGCTGGGCAATGGCGGCCTGGGCCGTCTGGCGGCCTGTTTCATCGACTCGCTGGCCACCATGAGCGTGCCCTGCATCGGCTACGGCATCCGCTACGAGTACGGCATCTTCAAGCAGACTTTCGTGGACGGCCAGCAGGTCGAGCAGCCCGACACCTGGTTGACGCTGGGCTGTCCGTGGGAATTCCCGCACCCAGAGGACGCGGTGCAAGTGAATTTCGGCGGCCACACCGAGACCTACAAAGACTCGGGCGTGCAGCGGACCCGCTGGATGCCGAGTTGGAACGTGCTCGGCGTGCCGTACAACTATATGGTCCCCGGCTATCTGAACGGGCGGGTGAACACACTGCGGCTGTGGAGCGCCAAGGCGACGAATGCCTTCGATCTGCATGTCTTCAATGCCGGCGACTATGTGGAGGCGGCGCGGGCGCAGACCTTCGCCGAGAACATTACCAAGGTGCTCTATCCGGAGGACTCGACGCCGCAAGGCAAAGAATTGCGGCTCCAGCAGCAATACTTCTTCGTGGCCTGCTCGCTGCGCGATTTCACCAACCAAATCCTTGACGACGACGAGGACCTGCACTGCTTGCCCCAGCGGGTGATGTTCCAGTTGAACGACACCCATCCGGTCATCGCCATCCCAGAATTGATGCGCATCCTGGTTGACGAGCACAAATGGGAGTGGGAGGACGCCTGGAACACCACCCAGCAATGTTTCGCCTACACCTGTCACACGCTGCTGCCGGAGGCCTTGGAGGTCTGGCCAACCGAGCTGCTGGAGAGGCTACTGCCCCGCCATCTGGAAATCATCTACCGGATCAACGATGATTTCTTGGAAGAGGTGCGGGCCGCCTACCCGGATGACGAATTGCGCGTCCGCAATATGTCCATCGTCGGTGAATTCCCCTTCCGCTCGATACGGATGGCCTATCTCGCCACCGTGGCCGGTGCGAAGGTCAACGGCGTCGCCGAACTGCATTCGCAATTGCTGCGAGACAAGGTGCTTCCGGACTTCTCCGAGTATTGGCCGGATAAATTCATCAATGTGACCAACGGCGTCACCCCAAGGCGTTTCATCCGGATCGCCAACAAGTCGCTCTCCACACTGATCACCGAGGCTATCGGCGTCGGATGGCTGACCGATCTGGAACGTCTGGAGGAATTGGAGCCATTCGCCGAGGACCCCGAATTCGTCGAGGCCTTCGGCAAGATCAAAACCCAGAACAAATGCCGGCTGGCCAAGGTGCTGAAGCGCCGCGACGGGATCATCCTGCCCGAGGGCCAGTTGATCGACGTGATGGTTAAGCGGCTGCACGAGTACAAACGGCAAACCCTCAAATTGCTGCACATCGTCACCCTCTACGAGCAGATCATCTCCGGCAAGGTGCGCCCGGAGGACATCACTCCACGCACTTTCATCTTCGGCGCGAAGGCGGCCCCCGGCTACAAGATCGCCAAAGTGATCATCTACTTGATCAATTGCGTGGCAAAGACGATTAACAACGATCCCCGGGTGAAGGGACGGCTGTTCGTCGCCTTCCCGGCCAACTACAACGTCACCCTGGCCGAACGGCTCATTCCGGCTGCCGACCTCTCCGAGCAGATTTCCCTGGCCGGGAAAGAGGCGTCCGGCACCGGGAATATGAAGTTCGCCCTCAACGGCGCGCTGACCATCGGCACCGATGATGGCGCGAACGTGGAGATTCACCGCCTAGTCGGTGACGAGCACTTCTTCCTCTTCGGCCTGCGCGAGCCAGAAGTCGAGGATTTGCTGGCTCGCGGCTACACCCCACACGAGTATTACGAGGCCAACCAGCAATTGCGGGCGACCCTGAGCCTGATCGCCTCCGGAGTCTTCTCCGATGGCGATCGCGGCGTCTTCGAGCCCCTGGTGTCCAA
>JAISCH010000221.1 GCA_031265725.1 Propionibacteriaceae bacterium | reverse complement strand
AACACGATCAGCCACGACAGGCCCGTTTGGAAACCCTCCAGTATCAGGCGCTCCAGCAGAGCGGCCTCGCCATGAACGAGTACGCCCCATTCGGAATCGTGGTACGCGGCATACAGGGGATCGCCCGCGCCGAAGCAACGGCGCGGTTCGGTATCGGCAGTCATAGGTTCATGATCCCCCATCCGCAGGCGGCCGCGTTGCCGCGGGCCGCCCAGACTGTGGATGGGTAAAGCGGCCAGGATCGACCCATCGCAGCCACCCCCATATGAGCCACATAGACTGGACCAGCCTGCATCAGCGACGCTCCCGCCGCTGGCTATAGCGCGCAATGCAGGCCGATTACGGCGGGGGGGAGGACCGAATTGAGCGTGAAGATTCCGCGCGTCTTCAACATTCAACGGTTTTCTGTCCACGACGGGCCAGGAATGCGTACCGCGATCTTCTTCAAGGGTTGTCCGCTGCGCTGTGCGTGGTGCCACAACCCCGAGTCACAGGCTTTCGATCCGGAGGTCATGGTGTCGTTAGAGGGCTCTGAAGAAGTGATAGGCAGGCGCTACAGCGTGACTGAATTGGTCGAGGAGGCCACCGCGGAAGTCTTGTACTATGACCAATCGGGCGGCGGGGTGACGTTGACCGGTGGCGAGCCGACGTGCCAGGACGCCGACTACCTGGAGCAGTTGGCCGTTGCCCTGCAGATGCGCGGGATCAGCGTCGGGATCGACACCAGCGGCGTCGGCCCGGCTGATACCTTCTCCCGCTTGGCGCCGCATGTCGATTTCTTCCTCTATGACCTGAAGTTCATCGACGATCCGGCCCACCGCTTCTGGACTGGGGCGTCCAACGCGCTGCCCCTTCGCAACTTGGAACTCTTGGCGAGCCTGGAATCGTCCATCTACTTGCGGTTGATCCTGCTGGAAGGCCTCAACACCGACCGCGACGCGATCGAGGCCACGATGACGTGGTTGACGGAGCGCGGCATCGGCGTGGCAGGGGTCAACCTGTTGCCATACCATCGGTTCGGCATGGACAAATATGCCCGGCTCGGCAGACCGGCGCCGGCGGAATTCACCACGCCAACGCCTGAGACTCTGACTAGGATTCGGCGACAAGTTGAGAGCCGCTATCCCCGTGTCACCATTGGCGGCTAGAGCAGTGGAAGGAAGGGAGGGTGCGGTCAATGACGGACTCAGCGGGGGGCGGCCACGGCGCTGCCAGCGTGCGGGGTTCTACTCCGCGGACCAGATATCTGCGCCAGGTGAGTGAGGCCGCGGTTCCGAGCATCTGTCTGGAGCGGGCCTTGATCGAAACTGAGGTTTACCAGGCGCGCGAGGGCAAAGTGCCCGTTCCAGTGCTGCGCGGACTGTTCTTCCGGGAGCTGATGTCGCGCAGGACGCTGTATCTGGACGATGCCGAATTGATTGCCGGGGAGAAGGGGATCGCCCCGCAGTCGGCCCCCACCTTTCCCGAATTGTGTTGTCACACCCTGCAGGACTTCGAGAACATGGCCGCTCGCGAACGAGTGTCTTTCGCGGTGAGCGAGGCGGACAGGCAGACGCAGGCCGAGGTGATCATTCCGTTCTGGCAAGAGCGTGCCACCTTGACCAAGATGATGCAGCTGCTGCCGCCCGAGTGGCATCGGCTGTTCGAGGCGGGATTGTTCACGGAGTTCATGGCTCAACGCGGGCCGGGTCACACGGTCGCGGACGGCAAGATCTACCGCAAGGGCTATCTGGATTTCATCGCCGACATTGACGGCGAGTTACGCTCGATCGACTACCGCCGTGACATGACCGCAGGCGCTCGCCGAGCCGAGCTGACGGGCATGAGGCTGGCATGCGAAGGCATGGTGACCCTCGGCGAACGCTATGGAGCACTCGCGCGGCAGCGCGCTTCCCAGACTCTAGATTCAGTCCGGCGGCAGGAATTGCTCGATCTGGCGACGGTGTGCGCCGTGGTGCCGGCCCACGCCCCAAAGACCTTCCGCCAAGCTATCCAGATGTATTGGTTCACTCATATCGGTGTGACATCGGAAATGAACAACTGGGACGCCTATTCGCCGGGCAAACTGGACCAGCACCTGGAGGTTTTCTACGACCGCGAAATCGCCGCCGGAGAACTCACCAAGGATCAGGCCCGTGAACTGCTCGAATGCCTGTGGGTGAAGTTCAACAATCAGCCTGCGCCGCCCAAAGTCGGCATCACCATGAAGGAGAGCGCTACCTACACCGACTTCTGCAACATCAACTCGGGGGCGTTGCGGGCCGATGGCACCAGCGGAGTCAGCGAAGTCAGCTACCTAATTCTCGAAGTCATGGACCAGATGAGACTGCTTCAGCCTTCTTCCAACGTCCAAATATCTCGCAAGACTCCGGAACACTTTCTGCGCGAGGCGATCAAGGTGTCGCGTCAAGGCTGGGGCCAGCCTGCTTTCTACAATTCCGAGGCGATCTTGGCGGAATTGGCGAACACGGGCAAGGTCATCGACGATGCCCGCGAGTCCGGTGTTGCCAGCGGCTGTGTTGAGACAGGTACCGCTGGAAAGGAGGCCTACGTCCTGACCGGCTACCTAAATGTGCCAAAGATTCTCGAACTGGTGCTTGCCCGCGGCCATGATCGCTACACCGGCCGGCAGGTGGGACTGGATTTGGGTGATCCGCGTGGTTTTGGCTCCTATCAGGAGGTTTGCGACGCTTTCCGCGCCCAGCTCGGGTTTGTTGTCGATGTTAAGGTGGCAGGCAACAACCTCATCGAGAAACTCTTCATGGATACCATGCCGGTTCCTCTGCTTTCGGTCCTTACCGATGATTGCGTAGTGCGCGGCGTCGATTACAACTCCGGTGGGGCACGTTACAACACCAGCTATATTCAGTGCGTCGGCGTTGCCACTGTCACGGATTCTCTTGCTGTCATGGCCAGACACGTTTTCGGAGATGGGGGCCTCGGCATTGGTACGCTGATGGATGCCTGCGAGGCGGATTTCGCTGGTTTCGACGAGGTCCTGGATCTGGTGTTGAACCACACCCCCAAGTACGGCAACGACAACGACGAAGCGGATGGCATCTTGCGGGGCGTGGTGGATCTCCTGCAGGACGCCATCGCCGGCCGCCCTACCCCGCGTGGTGCGGTGACTGTCGTGGAGTTCTTGCCCACTACGTGTCACGTGTACTTTGGCGAGGTTATGGGTGCCTCGCCGAACGGCCGCCGGGCCGGGATGCCTCTGCCTGACGGTATATCGCCGGAAAAGGGGGCTGACCGCAAGGGACCAACCGCTGTTATCAAGTCAGCGGCCAAGATAGATCAGTTGAAAACCGGCGGTGCCCTGCTGAACCAGAAGTTCACACCGTCAGTCATAGCGGGAGACAGGGGTTTGGCGGCAGTGGCGACGCTGATCCGGACCTACTTCGCGATGGATGGCCATCACATCCAGTTCAACGTGGTGGACCGGGAGACGTTGCTGGACGCGCAACGCCATCCCGAACTCCACCCCAACCTGATTGTCCGGGTGGCCGGCTACAGCGACTACTTCAATAATCTAGATGCGGCGCTTCAAGATGAGATCATCGCCCGGACCGAACAGGTAATCTGACTGTAGAACTC
>JAISCH010000144.1 GCA_031265725.1 Propionibacteriaceae bacterium | reverse complement strand
CTCCTTGCTGTCTTTGGAAATCACGATGAGGTCGAGTCGGCCGTCGTGCAAATAGCCGCCGATCTCATCGCCGGGATTGAGTTGGTCCACTGAGGTGATCGTCTCCTCGCCTCGGGTGAGGATCGCATAGCCCCTGGTCAGGGTGGCTTTCGGGGATAGCGCCCGGACTCGGGTCAGCAGTGCGCCGACTCGTTCGACCTCCCGGTCGCAATTCAACTCGGCGGCGCGACCCAGCCGCAGCCGTAGCTCAGTCAACTGCTGGGCATGGACGCTGACCGCTGCTACCGGATCGCGCAGCACCGGGCGGGCGCGCAATTCAGCCAGCGACGCTGAACCGGCAGCCAGTTGGCTGCTGATCGCATTGCGCAGCCGTTGGCGGGCTATCCGGACCAACTCCGCCTCAGCCTTGGCGTCGGGCACGATGCGCTTGGCCGCGTCAGTCGGAGTGGACGCCCGGACATCGGCCACCAGGTCGAGGATGGGGGTGTCTATCTCATGGCCGATGGCTGAGACCACTGGCGTCTTCGCCGCGAAGACGGCTCTGACCAGCGCCTCGTCGCTGAAAGGCAGCAGGTCCTCCAACGATCCGCCGCCCCGAGCGATGACGATCACCTCCACTTCGGGATGGGCGTCCAACTCCACCAAAGCCGCAACAATCTGCTCGACGGCCTGTGCCCCCTGCACGAGGGTATGCCTGGTCTCGAAGATCGCGGAGGGCCAGCGCTTGCCGGTGTTCTCCAGCACATCGCGTTCAGCCGCGCTGCCGGCCCCGGTGATCAGGCCGATCCGGTGGGGCAGGAAAGGCAGCGCTTTTTTGCGTTCGGCAGAGAACAGCCCTTCAGCCTGCAACATCCGCTTGCGCTGCTCGATGGCTGCCAGCAGCCTGCCGACTCCAGTGGGACGGATTTCCCGGCAGTCGAAGGACAGCCGCCCAGAGGCTGCCCAGACTTGGGGTCTCACCCAGGCGGAGACCAATGTACCCTCCGGCAGCGGGCCAGCGGCGTCGAGCACTGCCGCAGTGGCGGTCACCGACACGGACACATCCTCGACCGGGTCGCGCAAGGTGAGGAATTGCATCATCCCGGCCCGCCGCTTGATCTCGATGACCTGCCCCTCCACCCAGACCGGGCCAAGCCGCTCCACCCAAGCCTTTGTGGCAGCGGCAATGACCCGCAACGGTTGCGGGTGATCAACTGAACTATCCAACGGCACACCCATAGCCTACGTGCTGCCCAGGACATTTTCTGCTGAGCGCCGAACGCAGGGGTCGAGAGGGGATAGGGAGGGGAGGAAAATCTTGTGGTGAGCAGAGTGCGAACATAGTGAGCGCGGGGGTCCAAGGGGGTCGTCCCCCTTCAATGTCAAATGTTGGGGTCCCCACAAAGTACCGGACCGCAGCGAAGCGTAGGGAGGACACTTTGTGGGGTATCTGTCCATAAGTAGAAGGTGAGAGTTGGCGGGATCGAATTGTGATCGTAACATTTAGCGAATACCGTAAACGTTGCGTCTGTCACATTGGGGTGGCTTAGGTCCCCCCGCCGAATGGAAGGTACACAAGTGAAAGCACGTTCAACTATTATTCTCGGGCTTGCGGTCGGATTGGCCGTATCGCTGTCCGCCTGCGGGCAGCCAAGCAACAGTCCGACCGACTCCCCCCCCCCTGACTCAGTAGCCACTGGCGGCACTCTGCGAGTTGTCGGCACCGACGACCACAACCAGATCGATCCGGTCAAGGCCGCACTGGTCGCTGTTGACTCCATCATGCGTGCCACCAGCCGCCAATTGATCAGTTACCAGGCTTCCAACGACCCGGCTGTCAACGCAATTCCGCAGCCCGACTTGGCCGCAGAACTGCCAACAATCTCCGAAGACGGCATCACCTACACTTTCAAGATGCGCGAGAACGCGATGTGGGATGCTGCCACCCCGCGTCCGATCACCTCGAAAGACATGGCCAACGGCCTGAAGAAAATCTGCAATCCGCTGGAGCCAGCGTCCTCGATCACCTATTTTGAGTCGATCGTCGGCTACAAGGAGTATTGCCAGGCCTACGACACCAAGAATGCTTCAGTTGAGGACATCAAGAAGCACATCCTGGAGGATTCGGTTCCTGGTATCGAGACCCCAGACGACACCACGTTGATCATCAAGCTGAATGAGCCGACCTCGGACTTCGTCTATGTGTTGTCCCAGCCCAATGCCAGCCCGGTCCCGGTGGAGGCGCTGGAATATCGGCCGAACAGCCCGGAGTACATTCAGAATTTCATCTCCTCTGGTCCGTACACGATTGACTCTTATGTGAACGATAAGCAGCTTCACCTGAAGAAGAGCGCTGGCTGGGTGAAGGAATCCGATCCGATCCGGGCCGCGAATGTAGACCGCATTGAGATCACCTATGGCGTACCCGCTGACAACGCTATGCAGCAGTTGCAGTCTGGCGACGCGGACGTGCTCTACGGCATGACCGTCCCGCCGACCCAATTGACCCAGTTGATAGCGACGAGTGACGAAAAGCTGTTCACCTGGCCGTCCGCGTCCACCTTCTTCCTCTGGATCAATTCGGTCAGCCCCAATAACAAGTCTGCCTTGAAGGATGTCAAGGTGCGCCAGGCGTTGCAATATGGCGTCGACAAGGCCGCCTTCGTGCAGCAACTAGGCGGGCCGGAAGTCGCTGAGGCAGCTATCGGGATCTTCGGTTCCGGCGTTATTGGCCATTCCACGAACGACCTCTACGCGTCTCCAGGCAATGCTGGCGATCCGGAAAAGATGAAGTCCCTGCTGGCTGAGGCGGGTGCGGCCAACCTGAAGTTGAAGCTGGCCTACCGTTCCGATAACGCGATTGAGCCAGCGATGGCGCAGATCATCCAGCAGAGCATGCTCAAGGGCGGCGTGGAGATCGAATTGGTGCCCAAGCCCAGTTCCGACTTCTACGGCCAGTTCATGATGGTGCATGAAACCGCTAAGGACGGTTCCTGGGATATCGCGCTTTGCGGATGGAGTCCGGACTGGTCCGGCGGTGCCGCGCGTTCGGTGTTCCAGCCACAGTTCTACTTCGATGGCACAGTGCAGGAATACAACTACACCGATTACAACAACCCGAAGGCCAATGAATTCATGGCCAAGGCGATGGCGGGGACTTTGGATGACGCCCCCGGTTTCTGGTCCCAGGTGAGCGATGCGGTGATGGAAGACCCGCCGGTCGTTCCGTTGTATTCGCGCAAGATCGCACAGTACCACTCCGAACGAGTAGGCAATTTCTTGGAATATGCCCTCGGTGAGATGGGTGACTGGACGAACCTGACTATCAGCGAGTGAGTCTCAAGAGTGGGGGTGCCTGTCTGGGACAGGTACCCCCACTGCATTAGAATCAACTCCTACCGTCCGATTGAAAGCCCCATGCCCTTACTGGAAATTAACGATGTCTATGTGAACCTGCCGACTGAGGATGGGGTCGTCCATGCCGTGCAGGGTGTCTCCTTCAGTATTGAGAAAGGCGAGGTCTTC
>JAISCH010000141.1 GCA_031265725.1 Propionibacteriaceae bacterium | reverse complement strand
CTGAGGCTGTTGAGGTCAAGAGGGCATTGGGGGGACTTCCTGATGATCTTGCGCCGTTGTTGTCGGCGTTCGCCAACCGGCCGGGTGGGGGCGCGCTCATTTTGGGTCTGGACGAGGCTGCCAGCTTCGCTGCCACGGGCGTCTACGATGTGAAGAAGGCCCAGCAATCCGTGACGCACATCGCCCGCAGTGCTCTGTCTCCCCCTGTCCAGGTGTCTTGTGGGACTGTAACTTTCGAGGGTACGACTCTCGTCGTCGTTCAGGTCAAGGAGGCCGAGTCCAGTGACAAACCGGTCAGTGTGACTCATTCTGGCCTGGCTTATCTGCGTCAGTACGACGGCACATACCCGCTGTCCGACATGGAGCGGCAGGTTTTTCTGGCTGCCCGTAGCCAACCCGAGTCTGAGTTGCGAGCAGTTACCGGGGCCACGCTCGATGATTTAGACCGTGATTCTCTGGCTCAGTTCATGGCCGAGCGGCGGTCAAATTCGCCGGTCTTCGCGGGTTGGACTGATACTGACATTCTTACCCACGCCCATGTGACCACGCCGAATGGGGAGCCGACAGTGGCTGGCCTGCTCGCTTTTGGCCGGTATCCGCAGAGTTTCTTGCCGATGAGTAGCGTGCAGGCAAGTTTGTGGAGCGGGCCGTCCAACGCGGCCGCGTCACGCCTGCTGGACAGCCGCGAGTTCGTTGGCCGGATCGGGGTGATTCTTGATGAAGCTGTTAGTTGGGTGGCCAGGTCCACTTTGACGGGAATCGTCGACCGGGATGGTGGCCACCGTCAAGACATTCCCACCTATCCGCCTCGTGCCGTTCGAGAGTTGATAGCGAATGCGTTGGTTCACCGCGATCTTGGCTCTTATGTGGCTTCGCCGGTCAGTCTGATTTTGGAACCTGGCCAGTTCATAATTTCCAGTGTCGGGGGGTTGTTCGGCATCCGTGTCGAAGCCCTGGGCAAGACGACTTCGCATTTGCGGAATCCCCATTTGGCAGGGCTGTTACTTGTGTCCCGGACCACAGACGGGATGAGGATTATAGAACGGTTGGGCAGCGGCATTCCACGGACCCTGTCAGCCCTGCAAGAGGCGGGTATGGCACCGCCAATCTTCTATGACAACGGCATTCGATTCACAGCCCGAATTCAGGTGGCGAGAAACGAACCGCCGAGAGTCATAACACATCCTCCCGAATCCGGCACAGCAACAGTGAACGGCGAGGCTTTGCTGGAGGCGATTCGCGCTGGAGTTGGGACCGTGCCTGAGCTTATGGCGACCACAACTCTGAGCGAACGACAGATCAGGTATGCATTGGGCGAGTTGACCCGATCCGGCCTCGTGACCCGTTTCCGCACCAGCGGCGACCGCCGAGACCATTTCCGTCTCCGCTAAACCAGACCCGCTGACCGTTGCCACTCAAAGCAAACCCAAAAGTCAGGTCAGAATGGGGGGTGCGTGGAGAAACGGGGGACGGGAAAACCTTGACCTATTGGGCTAATTCGGTAAGAGTGGGCGTATGGGGCAGGGTAAGTATGGGTTGACGGTGACGGCGCTGGTTGGGGTTGTGTCGTTGTTGCTTGGTGGGTGTCAGGCTGATGCTGGGCGTAGCGAGCCGCTGCCAGCAGAGTCGGAGCCTCCAGTGTCGGTGGTGGATTTTTCGGGTACGCCTGGCGGCAACGCGGTGGTTTACGCTTCGACGCATACTGATGTTCCTGATGATTTTCCGATGGTGCCGTATTGGGATGCGGTACGCCGGGGTGAGGAATTCAATGACGCGCTTGTGAGCGATGCAGAGATCGTTGAATGGCAGCTAGCGCGCGAAGCCTCGTTGGCAAACTGTATGAAGCGCAAGGGCTTCTTATATTTTCCGAATGATAGGCAGAATAGCGCTAGTGCGGATGAGTCACCGGATGACGCTGATTATTATCGGAGCCGGGATTCTTTGTTTATCCCGAGACTTCCGGCGACGCGCGCGGAAGTCCAAGCTGTTGGATACGGTGTGCAACGAAAAAAGGTTGCGGAGCCAGTGGTTACCGATAAGAACCAGGAGTACATCGATTCTTTGAGCGCTAAGGAGAAGAGCGCCTATTCAATCGCTAATGTGGGGGTGGATCGTACTGCGCCAGATTACGACCCGTATAGCCAACCCGAGGAAACCGGTGGCTGTTTCGGACAGATGGAACGGGATTTTCCCGATCCAGGTGATACTCACGTTGAGCACAATATCTTGGAGCAACACGGCGACATCGTTTCTGAGATGACGGTACGGGACAGAGGCGGCATTGTTTTCGGAGAAAAGCCGATGATCAAGCTCAATCGGGAGTGGCGTACCTGCATGGCTGGTAAGGATTTCCCGATTGACAACCTCGAAGAAGGCAGACTTTGGGATGGGCCAGTTCAGGCCTATATGCTGGCGATCCGCACTGATCCGTCCGGGAAGGTGGGCATAATCACCGACGACCCCAATGCGACTCCTGACGAGCAGAGCCGCTTGATCGGTTCAGCAACGGAACGAGAGCTAGCGCTGCTAGATTTCGACTGCCGTACCGAAACGGATTATTTGCACAGGTTCACCGAAATCCAGCGCAAATGGGAGCAGAGCTTTGTGGACGCGAACCGCAAAGCACTGGACAAGATGCGCGCCTTCGTGGATGGCCTAGCCTGAACGCACTAGCGGACACCTGGCTCCAACTTAACGGTCGCGCCCATAGGTAGTTTGCCTTGCAACCTATTGACGGCGACCTCCTAGCCAGTGCGGGCGGAGTGTGAAGGGGCTGCCATCGTCGGAAACCAAGAACTTGACGTTATTGAATGCAAGCTGGTCGAACGAGCAGAGCTAAGAAGGGGGCTGCCTTTATCAGGCAACCCCCTCCTGTAGCTACTGCTTACCCGGCGGGCTTCAGGTCGGCCAGGTCTATGGTGTAGGCGGCGTTGTAGCTTAGGCCGGTGACACTTGCGGCGTGACCGATATTGATCGCGGGCTGGAGGATCGGCACGAAGGGCGACTCGGCGTTGCTCAGCTTTCCGAACTCAGTGAAGGCGGCGGCCCGCGCGGCGGCGTCAGTGGCATCGGCGGCGGTTGTGACCGCTTTGGCGAATTCGGGGCTGGACTTCGGCCAGTTGGCGAACTTCTCACCGAATTGGTTGCTGGGCGCGAAGACCAGGTAGCCGGTCGGATCGAGGTAATCCGGCATCCAGTAGGCCAAAGCGGCGGTCAGCTTGCCGCTGGAGTACTCGTCCCAGAAGACCGCTCCCGGCGTCGGGGCCAATTCCACCTGGAATCCAGCTTCCTGGAGCTGGGCTTGCAACTTCTCCGCCAACGAGGTGAACTGCAGGCCGTAGATGTTGGCGTCGGAGAGGTAGGAGAGCTTGATCGTCTTGCCGAAGGCGGCTGCCAACGGCTTCGCGGCCTCCAGGTCGTACTTCGGCGCGTCAGCTTCCGGCACGGCCCCGGCGAATTGCTTCGGGATCATGCTGGTGGCTTGCGAGACGCCGCTGCCGGCCTGCTCGACCATCGCCGGATAGTTGATGGCGGCTTTCAGGCCCTTCAGCCCATTGTCACCGAAGAAGGTCTGATTGGTGATCAGATAGACCGTGGCGACGGTGGGTGCCGAGTAAAGCATGGCTGGGTCAAGCGAGGCCGCCTCAGTCGGGGACAGGTCCATAGCGATCTGTGACTCACCGGCCTCCAGACTCATCTTCTGGGTGGAGGCGTCGGATTTACGAATGATGATCCGGGAATAGCCCGGCTTCTCCTCGCCGTTGTACTTCTCATTCAGGGTGAGCACCACTTCAGCAGTGAAATCGGCTTTCTCCAAGATATACGGGCCGGAGCCAGCGGAAGCGGCATTCAACGCGGCCTCGGCATCGTCCGTTTTATCCGCAGTTCCGCCGTTGGCCACCACCACGGCCTTCTCCACGATGCTATTAGGTGGGGAAGCGATGATCGCTGGAAGATCAGCCCGGGGTGTCTTGGTGGTGAGCTTGACTGTGCTCTCGTCAACCTTCTCGATCTCCACCTCAGCCAAATAAGGCGAGTTATTGCTGCCAACCTCGCGCACTCTGGTCAACGAGAAAACCACATCGTCAGCGGTGACTGGATTTCCGGAGGAGAATACCCGGCCGGCGGTGAGCCTGAAAGTGAAAGTCTTATAGTCTGCCGAAATCTCCATAGTGGCCAGGTTTGGCACGGTGTTGCTCATATCGCTACCGGAATAAGTGAGCAGAGTGTCATAGAGCACTTTTGTGCTCAAATTACCCAGGGACGAACGTTCCCAGGCTGGATCGACAGTGGTGAAGTTGTCAAACGATGCGTCGATGACGATGGACTGGGCAGCCGGTTCGGTGGGCGTGGTGGAATTTTCTGGCGTAGGGGCTGGACCGCCACAGGCGGCCAGCGTAAGCAGACCGACGATTGTGAGGGCAGTCGCGGTGAGCAACGGTTTTTTCATTTTTTACTCCGTATGGTGTAGCTGCGGATGGTGTCGTTGGGTATGGGTGTAGCTGGCTTTTCAGAGGCCAAGCCACCCATTGACGCGACCTCTTATTCTCGCGGCTCATTATTCCGCTGATTTGGCCTTTATGCCAAGATTTATCCGGCAGGGAGCACTCCCTTGCCGTCCGGTTTTGGAATTGAGGCCAGCAATTTCCGGGTGTAATCGTGTTTTGGATCATTCCAGACCTCAGCGGTGACGCCGCGTTCCACTATCTCGCCGCGATACATCACCAGCAGCCGGTCAGCGATCAGCCGGACGATGGACAGGTCGTGGCTGATGAACAGCAATGCGGTGTTCTGCTCGGCGGCCAGTTTGCACATGATGCCCGCCACCCGCGCCTGAGTGGACGCGTCCAGGGACGAGATCGGCTCGTCGGCAATGAGCAGGCTCGGCTCGGCGGCCAGTGCCCGCGCGGTAGCGATACGCTGCCGTTGCCCACCGGAGAAACTGCGCGGATAGCGCCGGGCGTCCGTCGCCGCCAAACCGACGCGCTCCAACCACTGCCGCACGTCCAGCCGTCCCGGAACACCGGGCGTCCGCCGTTCGGCCACTTGCAGCCCGTCCGCTAGCTGTGCGCCGATGGTACGCCGGGGGTTCAGCGAGGATGTCGGGTCTTGGAACACCATCTGGATGCGGGTCTGTTCCACTGGACGACGGCTCATCGACAGCGCTTTGACCTCGTTGCCGTCGAAATCGATCGAACCGCCGCTGATCGGCAGCATCCCGCTGATGGCCTTGGCCACAGTGGACTTGCCGCAGCCGCTCTCTCCGACCAGGCCGACCACTTCACCGGGGAACAATTCAAACCCCACCGAACGGACGGCCTCGACCGGAGGATGCCCCGGATAGGTCACTCGCAAGTCCGTCACCCGCAGCAACGGCGTCTGGTCTGCCGTCGTATCGCTTGTTACCTCCAGCAACGCAGTCTTTCCTGCCATCGAATCGCTCATCCCAGATCCTTCGATAAATCCATCTGGTACAAATCCGCGCGCTTCTCCAGACCGCCCTTGGCACCGGGAAGCGAGGCGAGCAGGGCTTTGGTGTAGTCGTGCTGCGGATTGGTGAAGACCAGTTCCCGGTCCCCGCTCTCGACCACTACCCCATGCTGCATCACCGAGACGGTGTCGGCCAAGGCGCTGATGACGCCAAGGTCATGGGAGATGAAGAGCACCGCCAATCCCAATTCATCCGCGAGTCTACGGATCAAACGCAGGATTCCGGCTTGGATGGTCACATCTAAAGCGGTCGTCACCTCGTCGGCGATCAACAATTTGGGGCTGCAGGCCAGCGCGATGGCGATGGCGATACGCTGCCGCTGCCCACCGGAGAATTCGTGCGGATAGCGCTTCAGCGCGTTCAACGGGTTCTCGATGCCCACTCGTTCCAGCAGCTCAGCCGCCCGCTCGTTGGCCTCCTTGCGATTCAGCTTGAGATGATGCCGGACGTGGTCGGTGAGCTGGGTCTCGATGCGCAGTTGCGGGTGCAACGAG
>JAISCH010000106.1 GCA_031265725.1 Propionibacteriaceae bacterium | reverse complement strand
TGCCGGATGATGTTCTGTTGCCCAGGAACGATGTCGTAGCGGATGTGCGAGTACACCGGAGCGGCCACCTCGGCCACCCCGGACTTCACATCTATGACGAATTGCATCAATGCGCGCCGGTCGTAGGACTCGGGAGCGCCTTTACGGCCCATCAGCCCCATAGCCTCCAAGGTGGCGTTCGGATAGAGGAAGCCGTCGGTGGTGACCAGATCGACTTTGGGATGGCTGGAACTGCGGGCCAGCAATTCGCGCAGCAGCCTGGAAGTGGTCGATTTCCCGACCGCCACCGAACCGGCTACAGCGATGATGAACGGAGTGCGCCGCCCTTCCAACCCGAGGAAGCTGTGCGACTCATAGAACAACTCCACTGTGCGCTCGTAATAGAGCAGCACCAGCTCGGTCAACGGCAGATAGACCTCGCCTACCTCGGCCAGATCGGTCGGATCGTCAATGCCGCGCAGTTGCGCCAGCGTCTCATCGTCGAGCTCATCGCCACTGTTGGCCGCCAACTTGGCCCAATGCTCACGGTCGAGCGTCAGATAGGGACCGTTCGAGTCTGAGTGCGCCACATCATTCAGGGGGCGGGGCGTTGCTGTCATCCCTCTCCTCATCCTCACCAGCGCCAACAGCTTAGACCACAAAGCAGCTCCCCACAGTCAGCACGCCAAATGCCGAATGGGACAAACTCATGGGCAGTTGATGCTAGCAAGCAGAAATTCAGCTTACGACGGGGCTGGCTTCGAGTTTGTCCCATTTTCATGAGGACCGGGAGAGGCGAGATAGATGACGAGGGATGAGAGAGGGAAGAGACCAGAATGGGACAAACTCGTGGGCAGTTGGCGTGGATGGGCGGAAATCCGACTGGTAGCGGGGGCTGGCTTCGAGTTTGTCCCATTTTGCTAAGACTTTGAGGGCGGGAAATTCGGCTCGGCTGTCAGCGTTTCTGCTGTCTGGGGGGATGGTGGACTAAAGTTGCGTCCATGTGTGGAATCATCGGCTACGTCGGCCCCAGGGTAGCGCGCGAAGTGGTAGTGGCGGGACTGCGCCGGATGGAATATCGCGGGTATGACTCCGCTGGGGTGGCAGTGATCGACGATGGCAAGATCGAACTGCGCAAGAAGGCGGGAAAAATAGGCAATCTCGAAGCCGAGTTGCAACGCGATCCGCTGTCCGACACCGAGATCGGCATCGGCCATACCCGTTGGGCGACCCACGGCGGCCCCACCGATGAGAACGCCCATCCGCATATCTCCGCCAATGGCAAGGTGGCGGTCATCCATAACGGGATCATTGAGAACTTCGCCGCGCTGCGGGAGGAATTGGAGACGGTCGGAGTGCCGTTCCAATCCGGCACCGACACCGAGGTGGTCGCGCAATTGCTGGGCCGCGAGGTGGAGGCCGGAGCCGACCTAGCCGCCGCGATGCGGACGATTTGCAAACTCCTAGAAGGCGCATTCACCCTGGTGGCCATCGACGTGACCCAGCCGGATCGGCTGGTCGCGGCCAGACGGGACTCGCCGCTGGTGGTAGGAGTCGGGACCGATGAGAATTTCGTCGCCTCCGATGTCGCTGCATTCATCGAATTCACCCGTTCGGCCATCGAATTGGGCCAGGACCAAGTGGTAGACGTCAACCGCGAGTTGATCACCATCACTGACTTCGCCGGGAACCCAGCGACCGGCAAGCATTACCAAGTCACCTGGGATCTCTCCGCAGCGGAGAAAGCTGGATACGACTGGTTCATGCGTAAAGAGATATTCGAGCAGCCGCGCGCGGTGGCGGACACGCTATTGGGCCGCCACGGCGAGGACGGCGCGCTGAAGCTGGACGCTTTGCATATCCCGGAGAGCCATCTGCGCACGGTGGACAAGATCATCGTGGTGGCCTGTGGGACGGCCTACTACGCCGGTTTGGTGGCTAAATACGCCATCGAGCACTGGACCCGGATAGCCGTCGAGGTGGAGATCGCCAGCGAATTCCGCTACCGCGACCCAATCATCACCGGGCGCACCCTGGTAGTCACCATCAGCCAGTCCGGGGAGACCGCCGACACTTTGATGGCCATCCGGCACGCCCGCGAACAAGGGGCGCGGATCGTCGCCATCTGCAACACCAACGGCTCGACCATCCCGCGCGAGTCGGACGCAGTGATCTACACCCATGCCGGTCCGGAGATCGGAGTGGCCTCCACCAAGGGATTCATCACCCAGGTGACGGCCTGCTATCTGCTCGGCCTCTATCTGGCCCAAATCCGCAACACCATGTTCGGCGACGAGATCGCCCAGGTGATGAACAGCCTGACAGCGGCCCCGCCGTTGATCCAGAAAGTGCTCGACACCTTGGAGCCGATCAAGGACTTGGCCAGGACTCTGCTCGGCAAACCATCGTTCCTCTTCTTAGGACGGCACGTCGGCTTCCCCATCGCTTTGGAGGGCGCGCTCAAGCTGAAGGAGATCGCCTACGTGCACGCGGAAGGCTTCGCCGCTGGCGAGTTGAAGCATGGCCCGATCGCCCTGGTCGACGAGGGTGTCCCGGTCTTTGTGATCGTCCCGCCGCGAAGCCGCGAACAACTGCACAGCAAAGTGGTCTCCAATATCCAAGAGGTGCGGGCGCGCGGCGCGGTGACCGTCGTGCTGGCCGAGGATGGAGACGACGAGGTAGTGCCTTACGCCGACTTCCTCTTCCGGCTGCCCAAGGTGCCGACCATCTTGCAGCCGTTGGTCTCAGTGGTGCCACTGCAATATTTCGCCTGCGAATTGGCCACCCTGCTCGGCTACGACGTGGATCAGCCGCGCAATCTTGCCAAGTCAGTCACCGTGGAGTAGCAGCCGCGATACGCTGAAGCCAACAAGCTGAACGCCGAGCGGCGGCTTGGCGCTTGGGGGAAAAGCGAGGTGCTGGACGGATGATTGTTGGAATCGGGATAGACATAGTTGATTTGCGCCGCTTCGCTGACGCGCTGGCCGGCAATGGCTTCAGCGAACGAGTTTTCAGCCCAGCGGAATTGAAGACTGCGCCGCAGCAGGCGACTCCGGCGCGGAATTTGGAATACTTCGCCGGGCGCTTCGCGGCCAAGGAGGCGCTGGCCAAAGCACTGGGCGCACCCGGCGGCCTGAACTGGAAGGCCGCCGAGCTGTTCAGCAGAGCCAGTGGCTGCCCGGAATTCGCCCTCAGCAGCAGCGTGAAAGCGCGCGCCGACCTGCTGGGCACGAAAAACGTCTTAGTGTCCATAACCCATGACGCCGGAGTGGCGGCTGCTGTGGTAGTACTTGAGGGTTGAGTACAGAGAGGACCCTTTGTGGCGAACGTAGTGAGCGCGGGGGTTTCAAGGGGGTCGTCCCCCTTGGATGTAAATGTTTGGGGTCCCCATAAAGTACCGGACCGTAGCGCAGCGGAGGGAGGACACTTTATGGGGATATTTTCAGTCGGAGAAATAAGACGAGGCGAGGCGGAGGCGATCACCAAAGTGGGTGACGACGCGCTGATGCAGCGGGCCGCGCACGGCTTGGCCAACGAGATGTTGAGACTGCTCAAGCGCCGACGCGGCAAAGCTGTCGGAGCCAGGGTGCTGATTCTGGCCGGACCTGGGAACAACGGTGGTGACGCGCTTTTCGCCGGAGTGCGGCTAGCCGGTCGCGGGGTCCAGGTCAGCGCCGTCCAGACCGCGAACCAAGTCCACCGCGCTGGCTGGGAGGCGTTGATCCGCGCCGGTGGACGGCCGGTGCCCCTGCGGCAAGTCGAGCCGCTGGCCTTTGACTTGGTGCTGGACGGGGTGCTGGGCATCGGCGGGCGTCCCGGCTTGCCACCGGAATTGGCCGCTCTCGCGGCAGGCTTGCCCGCACAGCGGGTAGTGGCCGTCGATCTCCCCTCCGGCCTGCCCGCCGAGCCGCCCTTCACTGGCGATCCGCATTTCTTGGCCGGATTGACGGTCACTTTCGGCGGACGCAAGCCCGTCCATCTGCTGCAGCCTGGCCGGGAGGCCTGCGGGGAGGTCGTCTGCGTAGATATTGGGCTGCCCGCGATGTCAGCGGCGATCCAAGCGCTTACCCGCGCGGATTTCGCCGCCAGTTGGCCGGTCCCCGGCCCGCTGGCCGACAAGTACTCCCGAGGCGTGGTGGGCGTCGCCGCTGGTTCGGACCAATATCCCGGAGCCGGATTGCTGGCCTGCGCCGGAGCGGTCCACGCCGGTGCTGGAATGGTCCGGTACCACGGCGAGCCGACCGTGGCGGGAATGGTGCTGGCCCGCTTCCCCAATGTGGTCTGCGATTCAGCGCGATCCGGCCGGGTCGATGCCTGGGTGCTCGGCCCCGGCTGGGGAGACCGCACCGACGCCCGCGCGGTCATCGGCTCCGCGCTGGCCGATGGGTTGCCGATGGTGATAGACGCTGACGGGTTGCGCTACCTGCCCAGCCAACTGCGTGCTGATGTAGTCCTCACTCCGCACGCCGGTGAGCTCGCCCGGCTGTTGGGAACGGACCGTCGCCGGATCGAATCCGATCCGGTCCGTTATGCCAAGGCTGCCGCTGACTGCTGGGGGGCGACGCTGTTGCTCAAAGGCGGCAACCAGCTCGTCGCCGTCCCTGGCCAGGACTGTGTTTATTTCCCCTTGCCCGGACCAGCTTGGACAGCCCAGGCCGGTTCCGGGGACACCCTCGCCGGGGCGATTGGCGCACTACTGGCGAACGGGACTCCCCCGCTGTGGGCCGCGCTGCTCGCCGCAAGCCTGCAAGCCCTCACCGCTGCGGAATATCCCGGCCCGGTCCCACCCGACGAACTGGCCAGCCATTTCCGCACTGTCATCAATGCAAGGTAGCATATGCCCTTGTGTCTGGAAACTTGCTGGCGGAAACATCGCTGCCTGATGGGCGGTCGCTCAAGATTGCCCAGGCGACCGCAGCAGACGCACCGGCATTGCTCAAGATCATCCATGACGCTTTCCGCAATCGCCCACCGGTGAGTCCCACTCCCGCCGCGCTGCTGGAGACTGTGGACTCAATCGCCGCCGCTGTGGACTCCGGCTTCGCCGTCATGGCCTTGGTGGCGGACGTTCCCTGCGGGGCGATCATCGTCAGCCTTGACGGCCAGACCGCTGGCATCCACCGGGTCTCGGTGCATCCGGACTTGCGGCGGCTGGGGGTGGCCAGCCTGATGATCGAAGTGGTGCTGGAATTGCTCGCCGCCAACGGTGTCGCCGAGGTGAGCCTGGTCGCCAGGGAAGAATTCCCCCAAGTCGTCTCCTGGTGGCGACGGCGCGGCTTCAGCGAGTACCACCGGAACTCACCCCATGTCTATCTGAGCCGTCAGGTGGCGTTGCGCTTCGAACTGCCCACCGCCGACGACACGCGGGCCTTCGGGCGGCGACTGGCCGGGCTGCTCAATCCGGGCGACCTGCTGATCGCCTCCGGGGAACTCGGCGCGGGCAAGACGACGCTGGCCCAGGGCATCGGAGCCGGACTGGGGGTGAGCGGGCCGGTGATCTCGCCCACCTTCGTCATCTCCCGGATTCATCCAGCGCTGGGAACGGGGCCG
>JAISCH010000092.1 GCA_031265725.1 Propionibacteriaceae bacterium | reverse complement strand
TTCCTTGTTGTGCCAGAGAGCGGAAACCGGACCGGTGCCGTCATTGCTGCGGACAGTGACTTCTTGCCCCTCAGCCATCTTGATCTGCTCAGACTTGCTGTACTCATTGAAATCACCAGAGATCGAGAGCGATTCGTCAGCAGCGGTCCGCGCGACGCGATAGACGACCGTGACCGGACCTTTCCCGGTGTCCACCGTGTAGGTCAACTGCGCGGTCTTGCCACCGATGATGCTGTACTTGGCGTCTTTCGTATCCGCGTCAGGAGCGTGGATCACGAAACCGAATTTGTCCTGTATCTCGTCTGCCGAGGCGGCCACAATCGGATTGGGGACTCCGCTGATCTGCGGGGTCGGCTGATCAGTCGGGTCGGGTATCGGGGTCACGGGCTGGGGCGGTGTCGTGGGCGATTCCGGTGGCTCAGTGCTGCAAGCCGACAGGGTGAATGCTAGTGAGCCAGTAATCATGGCAACTCCCAGTTTTACCGCGAGGGAGAGTTTCTTCGTTCCAGTCCGCATTTCAGTACCCCTTCTTATGGCTGAGTTTTATTCAAGAATACTTGGTCGCCCGCAGAGAGGGGGCGTGTCCCAACCTCTCTCGGACGCTAATTAATATAACCGTCCAGGCAGCGACTATATTCCGCAAATCGCGGATATTACGCTTGGTCCAGGAAATGATCGAATACCCGGCAGCCGAATTCCAAACCCTCGATCGGCACCCGCTCGTCAACGCCGTGGAAGAGGGCGGTGAAATCGAGTTCTGGCGGTAATTTGAGCGGGTTGAAGCCGAAGCAACGCACGCCGAGCTTGGACCAGGCTTTCGCGTCGGTGCCAGCGCTCAACAGATAGGGGACGACGCGGGCATGCTCGTCCTCAGCGACCAGGCTCGTCCGCATCGCCTCGACCAATGCGCCGGAGAATTCGGTCTCCACCGCGATGTCGTCATGGACCACCTCGTAACGCACCTTGTCACCGAGCAATTCCTGGATGGTGGTGAAGAATTCGTCATCGCAGCCGGGGATGAACCGGCCATCGATCCCGGCGCTGGCATGTCCGGGGATCACATTCACCTTGTAACCTGCCTGCAGCATGGTCGGATTGGCGGTGTTGCCCATCGTCGCACCGATCATCCGGGAGATGCTGCCCAGCCCGGCCAGGGTGTCCTCAACCGTGTCGTTGTTGATCTGGATGCCGAGGGCGTCCTCCAGCGCGTCCAGGAATTGCTGCTGCGCTGGACGAATCCGATCCGGCCAACGGTACTCCCCCACCCTGGCGGCAGCCTTGGCCAGATCGGTCACCGCGTTGTTGTCGTTGCGCATCGAGCCATGCCCGGCCTGGCCATCGGCCACCAAGCGCAGCCAAGCCATCCCTTTCTCGGCGGTCTGCACCAGATAGAGCCGCAAATCGTCCCGGATGGTCAAGGAGAATCCGCCCACCTCGCCGATGGCTTCCGAGCAATCCGCGATCAGCTCCGGATGCTGCTCAGCCAGCCAGATCGAGCCGAAGTAGCCGCCAGCCTCCTCGTCAGCGGTGAAGACCAATCTGATCGGACGACGCGGAGCGCGGCCCGTCCGCGCCCGGTCCCGGACCACTGCCAGCACCATCGCGTCGAAGTCTTTCATGTCGACCGCGCCCCGGCCCCAGATGTAACCGTCGATCACCTCTCCGGCGAAAGGATCGACCTGCCAGTCCTCGGCCACTGCCGGGACCACATCGGTGTGCGCGTGGACCAGCAATGGCGGCAGGCTGGCGTCACAGCCCGGTGGCTCCCAATGGGCGACAACGCTGGCGCGCCGATGCTCGGATTCGAATAGTTGCGACTCGATGCCGACCTCGCTCAATTTCTCGGCCACATACTCGGCGGCCTCACGCTCCCCCTTGGACCCATCCGGCCCGAAGTTGGAGGTATCGAAACGAATCAGGTCCGTGCATAACCCGACGACTTCTTCAGTAGTGCTCATGGCCGCACTATAGCCGCCCAAGCCGCCGCTAGCGAGCCCTATTCCCCAAGCCGGTTCAATCCGGCGTCCTCCAATTGGGCGGATACGCTGAGCAGCAGCGCCTCCGCGCCGAAACGGGCGCCGAGCATGACGCCAATCGGCAATTCCACCTCGTCGATCCGGGTAGAGTGCAGAGGCAGCGAGATCGCTGGCAGACCGGAGACGTTGTAGACCGAGGTCCACGGGGTGAAACGGGTCTGCGCGGCGAAGTCGGCGGCGGGATCAAGGTCGTCGCGGAGCCCTCCGACCTTGGCCGGGGGCTGGGCCAGCGTGGGGGTGAGGATTATGTCGTACGGATTCCAAGCCACCGCGATCTGCTGGGCGATCCGTTGGGAGGCGATCAATGCCTCGGCATACGCCCTCCCGCTGTAGCTGTTCCCCTGCTCCCGCAGCCAACGGGTGAGCGGACGCAGCAAGTGCTCGCTATCCGGCGGGATCGGCAAGGTCGCGGCTCCCACCGACCACAGCGCGGCGAAGGCGTCCCATTCCTCCAGGCGCATCGGGACTGGGGCGTACTCGACGATATGGCCGAGCCCGGCCAAGCTGTCCGCCGTCTTGGCGACGGCCCGCAGGCAAGCCGGATGCACCTCGGCCTCCGCGATGACCGGCTGGGTGAGCACCCCGACCCGGAGCCTGCCCACAGCGGCGTCACAGGCGGCGCGGAAAGCCGTCGCCGCAGGCGGCACGGCGTGGATGTCGCCGACCCTGGCCCCAGCCAGCGCGTCCAAGCCGATGGCGGTGTCGCGCACCGTGCGGGTGAGCACGCCGTTGCTGGCCAGTCCTGGACCGGGGAAGCCGTACGGGGTCGGGCTGATCCGGCCGCGACTGGGCTTGAGCCCGACCAGTCCACAACTCGCGGCGGGGATCCGGATCGATCCGCCGCCATCCGAGGCGTGCGCGATTGGCACGATCTTGGCCGCCACAGCGGCGGCCGCCCCACCGCTGGAGCCGCCAGCGGAACGAGTCAAATCCCAGGGTGTGCGGGCGGCCGGGGCGTTGTCCGGCTCGGTGTAGCAGGGGAAGCCGAATTCCGGCGTGTTGGTCTTGCCGACCATCACCGTGCCAGCTTCCGCCAGCCAAGTCACCACCCCGTCGTCATAAGTCGCCACGTTGCCCGCCAGCACCGCCGAACCGCATTCCATCCCGACTTGGGCCACCGCGTTCAAATCCTTGATCGGGCAGGGCACCCCGAACAATGGCGAGCGGGCCGGGCCGACGCTGAGCCGGGCGTCCAACTTCCGCGCCTGGTCCAATGCCCGGTCCGCGCTCAAAGTGACGAACGCCCCGATCTCCGGCCCGAGCTCTTCGGCCCGGCGCAAAGTGTGCTCGGTGACTTCCAGCACGGTCAATTCACCGGCGCGAATAGCATCGGCCAGTGCCTCGGCACTCAATTCATGAATCATTGTCATCGTTTCTCCCGGCTCGATTGCCGCGATTCGCCGCAGCCTCAGCCTCCAGCAACGGCAGCTCGGCGGCAGTGACCAAGGCCGAGGACACCGCGTACTCGACCAGTCGCGCCCTCCGGTTGATCGCGTAGCCGGAGGAGTCGCCGCGCAGGCCGTCCACCCCGATATGGTCGAATTTGTCGCAAACATTGTCCAGCTTGCGGTTGAAACGAGTCTGCGTCCAGCCCAGCCGCTCAGCCGCCTGCGCCGTCGAGGGTATCTCCACCGCCCCAGAGCCGAATTTGCGCAGCCGATTCTCGGCCAGGGCGAGGATGAGCAATTTCTGGGTCGCGGTGAGTGGGATGTCCCCGATAGTCTCCTCGCTGTAGTCGGCGGAGGCCATCGACCCGACCGGGGCGAATGCTGGAGTCGCAGTGAACAGGTTCAGCTCATAACTGATCGGCCCGGCTGCAAAAGACAACCGCATATGCCGGAAAACCAGCGGCACCGCAGAACCGGGCGACAGCCATGAGTACATCCGGCCCTCGCCATCGGACAGCGCGGCCGTCAGCCGCTTGCCATCGTTGACAACCCACCACAGCCCGTTGCCGAAAGCCAGCCGGAGGAAACTCCGGTGCAGATAGGGATTGTCGTCAAAAGCCACATCGCCATTCCGGCCGATGCTGAATTGCTCATTCGGTTTGGGGGAATACCAATTCCCGGCGAATTCCACCCGCAATTCGTTCTCGTTTAGCGGCTCGCTGATTTGGTTCTTACCCAAGGCCGTTCTCCCGTACGCTAGTTGTCCGGCGGATATCCATTTTGAATCGTAGCGGCTCAATGAGCCGAAATGGGCCTACGGCCCGGTCTCATACCAGAATTCCAACGACCCGCCCAGCACAACGTAAGTCCCCGAGCCGATCAGCAACGGGTCGTTTGGACGCAATCGCACCGGTTGGGCACCGGGAAAAACCACCTCGGTCCCGTTGGTGGAGCCGAGGTCGGTCAACAGCACCTGCCAACCGTCGATGCCGATCTGCAAGTGCTGACCGGACACATCGCGGCCGGGATCGTCCAACTGGAGCAGTTTGGGCTGCTCACCGGCATAATCAGGCGGCACCCGGGGGCTGCGGCCCAGAATTATCGGGCAGTCGAGCAATTCCCGGTCACCGTTGGCGAACAGGATCGTGCCCAACGGCGGACGCGGGACCTCGACCGGCCGCTGCGGAGAGACCGGCTGTCCGCACACCCGGCACATGTTCAAGTACGGAGAGGTCAAGTGACCGTCCGGGCAGGACACCGCCATGATCATCACCGGCTGCCGAACCGGATCGTCCGAATCCGAATCCGGCTCCTCGGCGCTCTCGGCTTGGTCCGGGGACTCGGGGGAAAACGGGGCCGCCTCCGCCTCCGGTTCCTCGGCAGCGTCCAATAGCTCCGCCTCGATCACTGGCTGCTCGGCAGTCGCCGGACCGTCGTCGTCTATTGGCTCGGGTGCGGGCGGCAGCGGCTCGATGACCGTCTCGCCTTCGTCGTCGTTGTCGTCAAAAGGGGGTTCCACCGTGCCGATCTGGACCACACTGGCATTCACCACCCCGCCCAGCAGCGGCAACCAATCCGAGCTCTCGGAGCCTTTGCCGGTATCACCGGCGTCCAAGCGGAGGTTGAAATCATCGGTGAACCGGTCGGTGATTATCGGCAGCCCGTTCACTTCCTCGCCCTGCCCATCGACAGCCCGGAAACTGCCGCGCGCGATCACTCTGGCCCCCACCGGCACCCCGGCCACCGCCACGAAGCCTCGCACTGCCCGCAGACCGCTGCTGATCAAGATGTCCAACACATCGTCCAGATCAACCTTCGCCCGCAGCGCGGCGTACACCTGGCCGACCAGTTCGTGACCGGTGGGCAATTCAATCAGGACGGCCGCCGACGGCACGCAAACCAAGGCGTACGGTCCGGGCTGGTAGCTGAAACCGGGATTATTCTGAGTAATTAAATCAACCATTGGGGGAACCTTAGGACGAACGGGTGATCACCGCATCACATAGGGCTGACAGCCCGACGCGGGCTTGGCCTTCGGGAAGCGGAGCTAAATAACTTTGCGCCAGATTCGCGCGACGGCGAATCTCGCTGCGGGCCTGGGCCATGCACCGGTGCTCACGCAACAGCGAGAGCGCCGCCGCCAACTCGCCATCGTCGCTGAGATCACTGGCCAGCAATCGCAACAGCGCGGCATCGGCAGGATCGGTGGAGCGCCGCGCCAGCAGGATCGGCAAGGTCTGCACCCCGGCGCGCAGATCGGTGCCCGGGGTCTTGCCGGTGCTGTCCGACTCAATGTCGATGATGTCATCGATGAGCTGGAACACCATCCCCATCTCTTCTCCATACTGTTCCAGCGCCGCCAGCATCGGCTCCGGCAGGCCCGCCGCTATCCCGCCGAAGACGGCGGCAGCAGCGATCAACGAGCCAGTCTTGTCAGCCACGACGCGCAGATAGTGCTCCACTGGGTCGTCACCCGGCTGCGGACCCACCGTCTCCGCGAGCTGGCCTTGGACAAGGCGGGTGAAAGTCTTGGCATGCAGTTCGGTGAAGGGCTTGCTCATCCTGGTCAGGATCGTCCCCATCTTGGCGAACAATAAATCGCCAGTCAGGATCGCCACCGAATTGCCCCAGCGCGAATTGGCGCTCGGCACTCCCCGGCGGAGCACCGCCTCGTCCATCACGTCGTCGTGATAGAGACTGGCCACATGGGTCAATTCGGTGACTACCGCCGCATTCACCACATCCTCATGGACTGGCTCTCCAAGCAGTGACGCCACCACCACCAGCAGCGGGCGGAATCGCTTCCCGCCGGAGGTGATAATGTGTCCGGCCGCCTCAGTGGCGAACACCGTGTCCGCCTTGGCCGCGTCAACGAGCTGTTCCTCCACCTCTGCCAGGAATTGCGAGACCGTATCGACGAAGTCCTCGTCCACAGCGCCGATCAACTCACGAGCATTCCAATTCACCTGGCTAGCCTAACAGTAGCCGCGAAGATCGTGCTCAGCGACGCCGACTGCTTCTCAACCAGCACTGGACCCTTGCCGACGCCGGTCATCTGGCCACGTCCCGGCAGTCCTGAACCGGATCGGATTGCCGCCCCTGATCGTCCACGGCCCGGACCTCGATGCACATCTGCCCCACCACTGCCGGACGTCGCACCGAATTGGTGGAAATGCTGCCCTGTTCGGGAGTCATCCCCACGGCGGTGATCCGGTAGCCATAGTGCAATCCGGAGTCGGCCCGGCTGTCCCAAGTCCAAGTGACGAAGCCATCGGCCACTGCCGCGACCAGGCCGGACACTGGCGCTGGGGGCGGGTCCACCGGCATCACCGGCTTGGGACTGGCCGTGGATTGGGCCGTCTGGAAGGTATAGCCCCCGCCGATGATGACGACCGTGACCAGGATCGCGCAGATGACAGCGGCGATACCGACCCAGACCCCGACCAGCCAGATCCGCACTGGACGACGCCGGGAGCGCACGTCGGCATCTACCGCCTGGCCGCCGACAGCCTCGGCCTGGCCCGCAGCGGGCTCGGGATCGGGCCGGGGTTCGGCGAGTTGGATGCCGCGCACCCTGGTTGGCTCGGAATCCACCGGCTTGGGCGGAGCCTTGACCTGGTCGGCCTGGACATCCATCCTGGTCACCGGCAGATGCATAGCCCGCTGGACCCCTTGCAGCCTGTTGCCGAATTCCAACGCCGAGGTCACCCGTTCACCGGGGTCGAGCGCCATGCCCGCCCGCAGCACGGACTCCAATTCCGCTGGCGCATCCCTCCTGGCCAGACCGGGAAAACGCCCGGCCCGCACCCTGGCCGCTATCGCCGCGACGGTGTTGTCACCGGCTGAGTCCTCGAAGGGAGAGCGCCCGGCCAACATCGTCCACGCGGTAGCCGCCAAGGCCCAGAGGTCGAGGCTGGTTTGCGCGTCCACCTCGAATTGCTGCTCTGGTGGTGCCCAGAGGACTGAGAAACGCTGGCCCGGCACCGGCTTGCCCAGCTCGGTGGCCAGCCCGAAATCGCTCAACGCCGGACGCTGGTAAGCGGTGAGCATGATATTGGGAGGTTTGATGTCGCAATGGGCCAGCCCGGCCCGATGCATCGTCTCCACCCCGCCGCAGAGCTGGATCATCAACTCCAGCGTCCGCGACAGCGGCAACGGCTCCTTCCGCACCCGCTCACCGAGATTCGCCACCGGGCAATACTCCAGCACCAGGTACGAGCGCCCGTCGCTGCTCTCCCCCGCCGCGTACAGCGAGACGATCGCCGGATGGCTGGACAGCCGCGCCATCGCATTCGCCTCCCTGGCCAACTCGTCACGCGCGCTTAGGCTGTCGCTCTCGCGGAGCACTTTCACCGCGACTTCCCGCACTGGGACGCTCTGCCGGTAGAGGTGCACATCGGCCAGCCCGCCGCTGCCCAGCAGATGTAGCCAGGTCAGCCCGGAAATCATCGGCGGCGGGGGTGTCATCCGGGACGGACGGCTCATGGCCTGCCCCTCACCATCGCCCGCCGCTGCCTTCCGGCCCGGCGCAGTGAGCGCAGCGACAGCGCCCGGCGAGTCCGGGCGAGCAGGTTCCCAGCGCGGTGCTCCTTCCGCAAGTCGTCGGCGTACCGCCAGGCCGACTTGGCCAATTCCGGGGTGATCTGCTGGTCGGAATAGGCGGCGATGTCAGCGATCCTGGCCAGCGCCACGACGGTGGGCAGTTCCTCCCCGGAGACTATCCACTTCCGGGCCTTCCCAGCGGACTCATCCCAACCGGCCTGCAACAGCCAGGCGGACTCCTGCCGGGTCAAGTTCAGCGGCACCCGCACTCCGGCGTCTACGGCGAAGTCGACCACCTCGTCCCACGATCCACTCGCTGCCAGCGCCGGGTCTGTGGCTTTCCGGCGCTTGTGGGTGCGCAGCCATTTGATCCAGCAGATCATCAGCAGCGGGGACAGCAGAGCCAGCAACAGCCCGCCCACCAGAAAGACGATCCGCCACTGGATTTGCGCCGCCTCGGCCTCCAGATTGTCGACCGAGCGTTCGGTGACCGAGAGCGGGAGGTCCACCGGGTCCTGGGGCGGCTCGGGGGGCTGCAACACTTGCGGCCTCGGCTCACTGCGCGGTTTGCTGGTGCTGGTCTCCGGCACCTGGTCCCGGGGCGGAGTGGGATCGAACGCCACCCAGCCCACCTGTTCGAATTCGACCTCCACCCAGGCGTGCATGTCGTAGCCATGCAAATCGGCGGCGCTGCCGTCCTGGCCCTCCTGGTGCAGTCCCATCACCACTCGCGCCGGGATATTCATCGAACGCAGCATCAGCGCCATCAGCGCCGCGTACTGCTCATCGTCACCGATCATCTGCTCGCCGTCGATCATCCGGGCGAGCCGGTCGGCCCGATGGCTGGGCATGGACTGGTCGGTGTTGGAGAAAAAGCCCCGACCAGACAGATACTTCTCAACGGCTCGGACCCGGTCGAGTTGGGTCTGTGACCGGGCGGTGACGCTTCGGGCCAAGTCGCTGACCCCTTCCGGGACGACAGTGATCTCGCTGCGGCCGAGGACTGCGGTGTCCAACCCGCGCAATTGCCCGTCTGTTCGTGGTGGCGGCACCACTGCGTGCAACTCGTACTCTGCACGCCCGGACAGGTCGCCAGTGGTCAAGGCCGCAGCCGCCCAACGATTCGCATAGAGGTTGTCCTGCAGCGAGACGGCATTGTCGCCTTTGAATTCCAAAGTGTCGGGGATGCCCAGGGTCGGCACCCACGGCCCGGTCAAGCCGCTGGTGCGGATAGTGGCAGTCATCGCCGCGCCCTCCCCGGCCCACGGCTCGGCGAGCAATTTGCGTCCCGCCCGGGCATAGCTGCCTTCGGTGGTGGAGGCAGTGGCATTGGACATGCCGAAGACCACCCCGTTATAAGAGTCCATCACCGCCAATCTGACCCTTGCCCCCTCCGGCAGGCTGGAGACCGCGACAATCACCTGATCCTTCAGGTCGGTCGTATAGTGCCGAAACGATGACAGCGGGCTGGGAAACTCGTGCAGGTCGAGCGGCGGCTCGATCAGATCACGCAGCACGGTGCGTCCGGGGAATGCGACCACGCCGTAAATGATCGGCAGAGTAGCCGCACTGACAACAGCCAGGGCCAACACCCCACCGAGGAGTTGGCGGCCCAGATGCACCACTGAACGATGATTCGGCGTCTGCGCGCCGGTCTCGGCCCGCGTTGCCGCGCCCCGGCCCACCAGCACGTCTTGGCCCGCGCCGATCCGCTGCCAATTCGAGCACCAGGCCCACCAGACGAACACCGCCAACAGCCAGACCAGTACCGGCCAGCGGGGCGGATCGTAGCCGCTCCGGCCCCAAGCGATCCCGATCAGCCCGAACACTGCGATCGGCGCAGTCCCCAGCACCGGCCTGCCCAACCGCAACGTGATCAGCCCCGCCAATAGCGCACAGACCAGGCCACAGAGCCAGGGCAGCACAGCCGGGCCGGTGTAAGCCATCGCTGGCGGGGCCAGTGTGAGCAGGTCCTTCCAAGACATGACTGCCTGGACCACCGCGTACTGAAGGGTCTGCCAAGTCGGCACGAATCCCCACAGCGTCGTCTCCCGCAGCGCGGCTGGCCCGCTCCCGAGCAGATAGCCGGCCACCGCCACCGCCGTCACCGTCCAGCCATCCATCCGGAAGACCCGGGCCAGGACCGCTACCAGCAGCCCGGCAGCCACGCCTGCCCCAGCGGCGGTCAAACCGACTCCAGCCCCGAAGACCGGCTCATGCGCCCACACCGCCGGCACGAACAGCATCGCCAACACCGCAGTGCTCCACAGCGGCGGCGGCTTGCCGAGGACTGACAGTGCGCTCATAGCGAGTCCCGGCGTTCGATCAGCTTCGGGAATTCCTCCAGACTGGGACAGGAGACCACTTCCACCCTGCCGAGGGTCGTCCGGCGCGGAGGAAGGCCCGGAGCCACCTGCACGACGCCGATGCTGATATCGACTCCGACCAGCACCGCCCAATGGCCGATCCGCGAGATCGGCACACCCGCTCCAGTGATGACGGTGAGCACCGAGGTCTCCCTCCGGGCGGACAGCGCCTCCCGCAACCGCAATTCAAAGGATTTGGGCTGGCTCGCCGGGGCCAGCTCAGTCAATTCGTCCAACATCCGGGCGGCGCTGCCGGTGGAAATCCATCCGGCACTGGTGGCGAGCGACACCCGCCGTCCGTTGGAGAGGCCCGCGCGGGCCAGCGAGGCGGTCAGTTCCACCGCGAGTTCGAAATCCTCCTCTGACCAGGTGTCGGCACTGGTGTCGAGCAGGATGAGGTGGTGTGAACGTCTGGTCTCCTCGAATTGCCGCACCATCAGCCGGTCCAGTTTGGCGCTGGTCGGCCAATGCACGAAACGACGGTCATCGCCGGGAGCGTAGTCGCGCAGGGCATGAAAACTCACATCGGACGAAGTGAGCCGGGCCGTGGCCACGCCTTCGGTGTCGGCCTGGAACCCGGTGGCTGAGAAAGGGACGCGGACAGTCCGCGGATTCACATAGAGCCGCACTGGGTCGGACCAGCTGCGGACGCGGCGCAGCAGACCCAACGCATCGGAGCGCACTGTCTGCGGAGGTCCGACAATCACCACGCACCGGCGCTTCGTCGGCACCGCGAAAACATCCGACCATTCCTGGCCGGACCCCAGCGCCGGAACCCAGAACCGCGCCGTCGCCACCCCGTCCGGGGAAGACACCGGCAGCTCCACCACGCCTGAGCGCACCCCCAGATTCCTGGTGTTCGACACTCTCACCGTGCCGATCACCGTGCCGCCCACCGTCACTCGCTGGCTGGACAACGCCACCTCCACCCGATAGGCGTCACGCCCGATCACTGCGACGACGGCGACCAGCAGCACCGCCACCCCGGCCACGACCGTTATTGCCGCCTCGATCCAGGCCCAGACCGCCAGCAGGACCGACGCCACCACTAACCCGCAGATAACGGCCCAGCCGCTAGCGGTCAGCGCCCGCAGCCAATCCCCGAGAACCCCGGCAGCAGTTGGCGACCCGCTCGCCCGCTTGAGTCGCGCGTCAGCCCAGAGCAGTGGGTGGGGGCGTCGAATGGACATTCCGGCTCACCTTTTGAGCACCGGCGTCGGCACGTTGGAAAGGGCTCGGGTGATGACCGCCGCTGCGTCGGCCCCGGAGAACGCCGCGTCGGGATCGATCACGATCCGGTGCTCCCAGACCGGACCGGCCAACTCTTTCACATCGTCGGGCAGCACGAAGCCGCGTCCCTGTGCGGCCGCCCAGACCCGGGCGCAGCGCACCATGCCGATAGCCCCACGAGTGGACACCCCCAAGCTCACCGTGTCATCGGTCCGGGTGGCCTCGGCCAGGGCCGCCACATAGCCGAGCACTGCCCGGTCCACATAATTCATCCCGACTGTCCGGGCCACTCCCGCAGCCTCGGCCGTGGTCATCACCCCGTGCAGCAATTCGGAACGATCCGGTGCCGCCGCCCCGGCCAACACATCGATCATCACCTCGTAGTCGGGGTATCCCAGCGAGGTCTTCATCAAAAAACGATCCAATTGGGCTTCCGGCAGCGGATAGGTGCCAGCCTGTTCGATGGAGTTCTGGGTGGCGATCACCATGAACGGCTGCCTGACCCGGCGGGTCACGCCGTCCACCGTCACCTGGCCCTCTCCCATCACTTCCAGCAGCGCGGACTGTGTTTTCGGCGAGGCCCGGTTGATCTCATCGGCGAGGACGATCTCAGCGAAGATCGGCCCGGGATGGAACACCCAGTCCCGCTGCTTCTGGTCGTACATATTCACGCCGGTGATATCGGAGGGAAGCATGTCCGGGGTGAATTGAATCCGGGAGTGAGTGCCGGCGATGGTCTTCGCCAAAGCCCGGGCCAATGCGGTCTTGCCGGTGCCCGGCGCGTCCTCCAACAGCAGATGCCCACCCGCGAACAGCGTCGTCAGCGCCAGCCGGATCGGATGCATTTTGTCGAGCAGGGCAATCGACATATTGTTCGCCAACTCGGAGAATCTACCGGCGAACAAGGTGGCTTCGGCTGAGCTAAACGGCATTCGGCACTTCCTGGGTCAACGCTTCGGCAGACATTGGATATGCTCGCCCGGATTGCTCTCATCGAGCACCCGCCAAGGCGTCGTCACCGCCACTGACTCCTCCGGAATGGTGACTTGGGCATCGCCCGCACCCGCAGCGGTGAACTCGCAAGTCAGGTCAGTGCCCGGACTCCAGGCTCGCTCGATGGAAATCTTGGCCAACGAGCAAGTGGCCTGCACATCTATCGGCAGCAGCGGTGGCAGCGCATTCGCTGGGCACTCCTGTGACTCGGGGACAACTCGCACGCTGCCCCAAGTGACGCTCCCCTGCGCGGTCGCCGTCCGGGACCGGCCCTCCTCTGTCGCGGTGAGTTGGACGCCCACTGAGTCGCCGGAGAATTGGAAGTCCCGGGAACCGGACAACTCGGGCAAGACGTCCTCGGCGGCGTGGCCCTCCACTTTGAGCGTCAATCCGGAGAGGCCCGGCCCACCGTTGTCAGCGGTGGCGACCCAACTCACCTTGACCCGGTGGTCGCCCAGCCACTTGAAAGTCAACTTCGGAATGAGCGGCGGCCCATACGGGGTCACCCCGGCCGAGAACGACGGTCCGGGGACCTCGAAATCGCCAGCCCGCCCGAATTGACGGAAATGCAGCGTTGCGGACGTGCCGTTCTGGAAGATGTCATTGACGATGACACATCCGCTGTAACAGCCCGCTGGCGCGTTGTACCAGGAGCCAGCGCCGATCCGGTATTGGACGCCGAGCTGCTCGCCGTCCCAGCCGTTGCCCGCCACCGTGCTGAGCCCGGTCAGCCGCACCTCATGGTCATTGCCAGTGGGAGCGATGCTCCCCAAGCTGGGCAGGGTGGGGAATCCGTGCGCCTGGAACAGTTCGCTCTGGCTCGGCTCCGAAGCGCCCGCCTCGGTGCTGAAAGACACCAGCGCCGTCGTCTGCGAGCCGGGCGGTAGCTCGACCTTGACCGAGTTGTCCACCCATTCGCCGCTGGCGAAAGCCCTGCTGAATAGCTCGGTGCCATTCCTGGTGACGCTCACCAGCACTTTATCCACCGGGCGTCCGTTGTTGGAGTCCGCGCTGTCACCACTGAGATAGTCCCACCCCACCCGGACGCAGGCTTTGTCCGGCGCGTCCTCGTCCGGCTGCTCATGCCGGACAGTCACCCGCTCCGGCTTGTTCGGCTTGCCGAAGGGCACCGCCGCCGCCGAGTCCGACTTGATCGAGCCGGAGGCGTAGACCGCCTCGATGCTGACCGAGTACTCCTGGCCGTTGGTCAGGCCGCCGATCTCCCGCTCGGTGATGTCCGGACCGACCATGATGGCATTGTCCCGACCGGCGAGGTGTATCCGGAATTGCGAGATCGCGGAGCCGTCAGTGTGCGGCTTGGTCCAAGTCACTTTGATGGCCCGATCCGCTGGCTCCACCCGGGGAGTCGCCAGCGGCTCAGGGGCCACGTCGATCATCCGCCGCTCCGACCAGCCCGACCACTCCGAACTGCCCACCATATTGGCCGCGCTGACTTTGAAGGTGTACTCATGGCCGGAGGTCAATCCGGCTATCTCGCAGTTGGCCGTGTCGCCGCCCTCGCACTGAGCGGTCTTACCGTCGTCGGCCTCCACGGTGTAACGCTCGATGGGCGCGCCGTTGTCCTCACCGGCTTGGAACGAGACCATCGCCGACTTCCCCGAAGTGGGGAAGGCTTCGATCCCGGTCGGCGCGTCCGGCGGACCCCGCACCGTCAGCCGCAAAGTGCCCCTGACCTGGCGGGAATTGTCATTGGTGGCGTCCATCAAGATGAACTGCACTTCCGCCGGACCGTGGAAAGTCACCTCCGGAGTCAACACCAGGACCGGAGAGGACACCGCCAATGCGACAGCGCCCTGGATGAGCGTGGTCCTGAGCACCCGCACCGGCGTGGCTGGGAAGGGGTTGCTGACGTAATCCTCCAAATCCACTCTGATCGGCCTCCCGGAGAAGCCCTCCAGCAGGATCGGCTGTTGCACGCTGATCAGCGGGCGCGTCGAGGCGGTCACCGTGATTGGAATCTGGCAGGGCACCGTCGCGTCGAGGTGGTCGT
>JAISCH010000009.1 GCA_031265725.1 Propionibacteriaceae bacterium | reverse complement strand
ACGGCGAAATCGACCACTTCAGCCCACGACCCACTCACCGCAGCAGCCGCATCGGCCTTCCGGCGCTTCCGCGTCCGCGACGCCTTGACCAGCAGGATCAATCCCAACGGCCCGAACAGCACGATCAACCCAGCAGAGACTCCCAGGATCAACCCCCAAGGCAGTTGCAACTGCTCCTCGTCCTTCACAGTGTTGGGACTCTCAGTGACCGAAGGCGGCAACTCCACCGGATCCTCCGGAGGATCAGGAGGCTGCAACACCTGTGGCTCCGGAATGGGACGCGGGTCTTTTATGTCGGTGACCGGAACTTGGTCCTCGTTGGGGGTCGGATCGAACGCCACCCAGCCGACCTGGGCGAATTCCACCTCGACCCAGACATGCATATCGTCGCCAGTGAGCAACAGCAGTTGCTCTGGCCCAGCGGCCTCATCCGGATACGCCCCCATCACCACCCGGGCCGGGATGCCCAACGAACGCAGCATCAAAGCCATCAAAGTTGCGTATTGCTCGTCATCCCCAACCATCTGCTTGTCGTCCAACATCTTCTGCAGCCGCTCCGCGCGATGCCCGGGCCTGGACAGCGACGGATCTTTGTTCCAGTAAGCGCCCTTCCGCAATTCCTGCTCGATGGTCCGAATCTGATCGAGCGGCGTCGAATCGTTCATCGTGAGCCGCTTGGCGAAATCCGCGATCCCCGCCGGAACATTCGCATCAGACGTGCCCCTGATGGGCGGGGTCTCCAGCCCGCGAAGCTGGGTGTCCTCATAGACCGGCTGGACGACGGTGCCCAGTTGATACGTGGCGGCACCGGAGAATCCCACGCTCAGCGCCGCGTTCGACCAACGATTGAAATAGAGCGAGTCCTGCAACTCGGCCGCATCCGGCGAGTCGAAGACCAGCGCGTCCGGAATCCCGGCAGTGGGGATCCACGGCCCCTTGAAGTCGCTCAACGTCACACTGAGCTGAGCACGCTCGCCCACGCCGTTCCAAGGCTCGGCACGCAGCACCCGTCCGACCCGCGCATAGCCGCCCTCAAAACTGTCGACGGCATCGGAGACGCCGAAAACCACCCCGTTGTAAGTGTCCATCACCGCCAGCCGCATCCGGGCGTCTTCGGGCAGCCCGGTCACTTGGATCAACGCGCTCTTCTCCAAAGCGGTGGTGTAGTAGCGGAACGATGCCAGCGGCGTCGGATAATCTTGCAGATTCAACGGCGGGACGACGACATCGCGCAACACTCGTCGCTCGGAGAACGCTGGCCAATAGTTCACCGCTGGGATCGCCACGGCACCGGCCAGGGCCAAAGTGAGCACGGCACCCAGAGCACGCCAACCGGTGTGCACCACCGAGAGATGAGTAGCGGTACGGGTGGCCGAGCCAGTGTCCAGACTCAGATTCCCCACCGCCCGGCGACCGACCAGGATTTCCTCACCGCTGTTGATCCGCTGACGTTGGGCGCACCAGGCCCACCAGCTCAACACTGCGAGGCACCAGGCCACTACCGGCCACAGCAGCGACTGCTCGCCTGTCCCCCACGCGACACCGGCGACCCCCATCAAGCCCACCGGCAAGGTGCCGAGCACGTACCTTCCGGCCCGGATCGTCAGCAATCCGGCAGCCAACGCGCACAGCAGGCCGCACAGCCAGGGCATCACCGCTGGCCCGGTGTAGGAGGCCGCTGGGGGTGAGATCGTCAACAGGTCCTTCCAACTGTTCACCGACTCGATCAAGGCGAGTTGCAACGTCCGCCAAGTGGGGAGCACGCCGTAAAGCGTCGTATCGGGAAGCGCAGCCGGTCCGACCCCGAGCAGATAGACGACCAACGTCGCCGCTGTCGTCGTCAGAAAATCCCAATTCCAAACAACTGCCGCGAGCACGATCAGCAGCCCGGCCACAACACCGGCTCCCGCCGCGATCAATCCGACATTCATCCCGAACACTGGTTCATGAGTCATCACCATCGGGACGAAGAGCACTAAGAGCACCGCTATGCTCCGCAGTGGAAATCGCCTTTTCATGCCGGAGTCCGCTGCTGGAGCACCCTGGGCAAATCCTCCAGGGTGGGACAATCTGCCACGAATGCCCGGCCCACAATCCGTCGTTTAGGCGTCTGACCAGGGCAAACGCTGACCACTCCAGTCGTCAGCTCAGCGCCCGCGAGCACCGCCCAACGCCCGAATTCCTGCGCGGGCCACTTCGTCCCGGTGATGATAGTGAGCACGGAGGTGGCCGGACGGGCGGCGACGGCCACCCGGACCCGATCAGTCAGTCTCCCCGGACTCACATCCAGCCGCAGCTCGGTCAACTCATCGAGCATCTTCGCCGGTGAAGTGGTCGAAATCCAATCCGACGACGTGGCCATAGAGACTTTGCGCCCCTTGGAGAGCCCGGCCCTGGCCAACGAGGCCGCCACCGAGATCGCTATCTCGAAATCCTCGCCCTCCCAGGACCGCATAGCCGTGTCCAGCAGAATCAGATGATGGGAGCGCCGGGTCTCCTCGAATTGGCGCACCACCAGCTTCCCTTTGCGGGCAGTCGTCGGCCAGTGGACGTAGCGACGGTCGTCGCCGGGAGCATAGTCGCGCAGAGCATGGAAGGACACGTCCGAACTGGACAGTTTGGCGGTCGTCACGCCCTCCACATCGGTCTGAAAGCCAGTGGCGTCGAAAGACACCCGCATGGTCCGGGGGTTCACATAAAGTTTCACCGGGTCCGTCCACTGATGGACTTTGCGCACCAAGCCCAGGCCGTCCGAACGCACTGAACGCACCGGACCGAGCGCGATCACACCGCGTCGTTTGGTCGGGACCGCGAAGACCTCGGCCCACTGCTCATGCCCGGGCAGCGGCGGCACCACGAACTGCGCCACCGAGTCCCCATCGGGGAGCACAGCGGGCAACTCGACCAGGCCGGAACGAATCCCCAGACCGCGAGTGTTCTGGACGCGAAGCTCCCCGATCACCGTATTGCCCACGGTTGTGCGCGACTGCGGCAAGGAGATTTGCACTGAGTACCACGACCGTCCGATGACAGCGGCCAGCCCGACGACCAGGCATACCGCACAGATCACCGCGACCACTCCGGCCTCGATCCAGCCGCCAAGCCAGATCAGCCCCAGGCAACTGAGGATCGCCACCACGACGGCCCAGCCGTTCGCGGTCACCGCGCCCACCCAGGAAGCTATCGGCCTGGCGAACGCTTGCCGATCCCACCAAGCCGACACCCGCGCCGCCGCCTGTCTCCAGGCCCGCGCGAAGCGTCCTAAGATATTTGACGGCTTGGCCATCGGCTAAATCCCGACAGCAGGCGCTGGCACTGTGATGAGTGCCTTCGACACAACCCCCGCAGCGGTGGCACCGGAGAACGACGCGTCCGGGTCGAGCACGATCCGATGCTCCCAAACTGGCCCGGCGAGTTCCTTCACATCATCTGGGAGCACGTAGCTGCGCCCCTGAGCAGCAGCCCAAACACGGGAGCACCGGGCCATCCCGATAGCGCCTCGGGTGGACACACCCAGGATGGCATTCTCGTCGTCCCTGGTCGCCTCGGCCAGCGCCGCGATGTAGTCGAGCACCGCGCGGTCGATATGGTTTTCGGCGGCGGCCTTCGACCACTGCGTCACATGGGCGGTCGAGATGAGCGGGGAGAGCAATTGGGAACGATCAGGCCTGGCGGCCTCGGCAAGAACTTCTATCATCGACGTGCGCGCGGGGTAGCCCAGCGATGTTTTCATCAGGAAGCGGTCGAGTTGGGCTTCCGGCAGCGGATACGTCCCAGCCTGCTCAATGGGATTCTGGGTGGCGATGACCATGAACGGCTCACTCGCCGGATGGGTGACCCCATCGACAGTCACCTGGGCCTCGGCCATCACTTCCAGCAAGGCAGACTGTGTTTTGGGCGAGGCCCGGTTGATCTCGTCAGCGAGCACGACCTCGGCAAAGATCGGGCCGCGATGGAACTCCCATTCCTGTGTCTTCTGGTCGTACATGTTCACTCCGGTGATGTCGGAGGGCAACATGTCCGGAGTGAACTGGATGCGGGAGTGCGTCCCGTCGATGGTCGCGGCCAGAGCACGCGCCAAAGCGGTCTTGCCCGTGCCCGGAGCATCCTCCAACAGCAGATGCCCGCCCGCGAAGAGTGTGGTCAGCGCCAACCGGATCGGATTGGGCTTGTCCAACAACGCGATAGACACGTTCTCTTCCAAGGCGCGGAACGTTTGGGCGAATCCCAATGCGTCTTCAGCTTTCAGTGGCATAACTTCCTCATCCCGGCTTGCAGGTCAGATGGTTCTTCACATCGTCCACATCGTCCCAATATGTCTTGAATTGTGTGCTTTGCCAGCCTCTTTCGCTGTCTATGCTGTCGCTATGATCGCTATCTGGAACATCTGAATCGAATGTGCAACTCAGTGTCACGCTCGGAGACCATCCATGGGGCCGCAATTCAATGCTGCGCTCGCACGGAGATGGATTGAGCGGATCAGAT
>JAISCH010000291.1 GCA_031265725.1 Propionibacteriaceae bacterium | reverse complement strand
ACTCTCGCATCCGGAGCGAGCCGCTTGGCGAGGAATTCGTGCGGGTATGCGGCCACGACGATATCCAATTTGTTCTCTTGCGCGGGAGCGGAGCATCCGGTGAGCAGGGCCGCCGCGATGGCTATTGCTGCGATTGTCTTAGATAGCATGAGAACCATTATCAATAGCATTTGAAGCAAAGTCAAATCGTATGCCAGGATTGCGGCCGCGCTGGGCTAGGCTTATCCCTCGTGGGCTGTCAGCCGGGCAGTTCAGCGGATGCAAAAGGAGCCATCATGGCCACTCGACTTGAGAACGTCATTTCCCTCACCAAACGCCGTGGTTTCGTCTACCCGTGCGGTGAGATCTACGGAGGCACCAGGGCGGCCTGGGACTACGGCCCCTTCGGCATCGAGTTGAAGGAGAATATCAAGCGGCAGTGGTGGAAATCAGTCGTCCAGGGCCGTGACGACGTGGTTGGCATCGACTCGTCCATCATCCTTCCCCGGCAAGTCTGGATAGCCTCCGGCCATGTGGGAGTCTTCTCCGATCCGCTGACTGAGTGCATGTCCTGTCACAAGCGGATGCGGGCGGACGAATTGGAAGAGGCCTTCGAGCGCAAGCATGGCCGGATGCCGACTGGCTTGGAAGAGATCAACTGCCCGCACTGCGGCAACCTCGGCCAATTCACCGCACCGCGTGATTTCAACATGATGCTGAAGACCTATCTCGGCGTCATTGAGGACGAGTCGGGGCTGCACTACCTGCGCCCGGAGACCGCGCAGGGCATCTTCATCAATTTCAAGAACGTGGAGAACACCGCGCGGATGAAGATTCCCTTTGGCATCGGCCAGACCGGCAAGTCGTTCCGCAACGAGATCACGCCGGGCAACTTCATCTTCCGTACCCGCGAATTCGAGCAGATGGAGAGGGAATTCTTCGTCAAGCCGGGCACTGACGAGGAATGGCATCAGCACTGGATCGACACTCGGACCCAGTGGTACACCGACCTCGGCATCTCCCGGGACAACCTGCGTCACTACGAGCACCCCAAGGAAAAGCTCTCCCACTACTCCAAGCGGACGGTGGACATTGAGTACCGCTTCGGTTTCGCGGGCAATGAGTGGGGAGAACTGGAGGGCATCGCCAACCGCACCGATTTTGACCTGGGCACCCACTCCGAGCATTCCGGCCAGGACCTGTCCTATTTCGAGCAGGCCAGTGGCGAGCGTTATCTGCCCTATGTCATCGAGCCGGCGGCGGGGCTGACCCGTTCGATGATGGCTTTCTTGATCGAGGCGTACACCGAGGACAAGGCGCCCAACACCAAGGGCGGCTTCGACACTCGGGTCGTGCTCAAACTCGATCCCCGGATCGCCCCGGTCAAGGCGGCGGTGCTGCCGCTGTCCCGCAACGAGGCGCTGTCACCGAAGGCGCGCGACCTGGCCGCTGAGCTGCGCAAGCATTGGAACGTCGAATTCGACGACGCGCAGGCGATTGGGCGGCGTTACCGCCGTCAGGACGAGATCGGCACGCCGTACTGCATCACCGTCGATTTCGACACTTTGGAGGATCAGGCGGTGACTATCCGCGACCGCGACTCGATGAGCCAGCAGCGGGTGGCGCTGGACCAAGTGCGCGATTGGCTGGCGGTCCGGCTGCTGGGCTAGCCGGTGCGCGGGCACGACGCTGCCGGGCCGACTGGCTGGGATGACGGTCGGCGTTGCGGAAGGGGTGGGAGCGCTGACTCTTCAACTGGGTGGCTTGACCATTGACCCTCCGGTCGTCCTCGCCCCGATGGCGGGGGTGACCAACCGCGCCTACCGGCAGTTGTGCCGCGAGCAGGGCGCGCCGTTGGCGGTTTGCGAGATGGTGACCTCGCGCGGGATCACCGAGCGCATCCCCAGGACATTCGAGTATTTGAGTTTCGCCGCTGACGAGCTCCGCTCGGTGCAGATCTATGGGGTCGATCCGCGAGTCATGGCTGAGGCGACGCGCATCCTCTGCGCTGAATTCGGCGTGCAGCATGTCGATCTCAACTTCGGCTGCCCGGTTCCGAAGGTGACCAGACGCGGCGGCGGGGGAGCGCTGCCGTGGAAACGTGACCGGCTGGCGGCTATCCTGGCCGCCACGGTGCGGGCCGCCGAGCCGTTCGGGGTGCCGGTGACGATGAAGACCAGGCTGGGCATCGACGCTGACCATCTCACCTACCGCGAGTCGGGGAGGATCGCCGAGGATTCCGGTTGCGCTGCGGTGACGCTGCACGCCCGGACGGTGTTGCAGGCCTACGGCGGACGGGCCGACTGGACGGCCATCGCCACGCTGGTGGACGAGCTGGCGATCCCAGTTCTGGGAAACGGCGACATCTGGGAAGTTGACGACGCCCGTCGGATGGTCGAGACCACCGGTTGCGCCGGGGTGGAGATCGGACGGGGCTGTCTGGGCCGTCCGTGGCTGTTCCGCGATCTCCGCGCGCTGGCTGTCCCCGGTGGCGCTGCCGTGCCGAGTTATCTGCCTGATTTGGGCGAGGTCTCCCAAATGGTGCACCGCCACGCGGAACTCCAAGCCGAACTGTTCGGGGAGAAGCACGGCCTCACCGATCTGCGCAAACATATGGGCTGGTATTTCAAGGGCTTCCCGGTGGGCGGTGAGCTCAGGCGCGGGTTGGCGATGGTCTCCAGCCTGGCCGAGTTGGACGCGCTGCTCGTCCAGCTCGATCCGGACGCGCCGTTCCCGGCCAGCGAAGTGGGCATTCCGCGCGGGCGGCAGGGGACGCCGAGAGAGAAAGTCGTCCTCCCATACGGCTGGTTGGATTCAAGAGTCCTGGGCAGTGCGGATATTTCCGCTGCTGAGACGGATGCCTCGGGCGGTTGAGCGGTCGTGCCGATCACTTGACCGGCAGGCTATCGGCGTGACCGCTGCGGCAGCGTCGCGCTACTGGATATACGCCGAGACCACCGCCATCATGCTGGCAAAGTAGAAGCCAAACATCGCCAATGGCGCTAAAACGCCCAAAATGATGCCAAAGATTCCCCAAGGGCGGCCATTCTTTTTCACTACGGCGACAATGGACAGCACTAAACCAGCCACACCCACCACGGAAGCGAGCATGCTAGGCATAAGGGTGGCATTTAGTTCGGCCTGATTGGCAAAGACAATTTCTTGCACATCAGTCGTGTTCAGGCCGGAGGCGATTATAAGCTCACCCAATGTCGTTCCAAACATCCAGGTCGAGACGCAGCCAACGATCGCGCAAAGCGTGACGATGACGGCTCCGGTGATGCCCAATGCCGAACTGGTTTTAGCTGGGGCTGGCTCGGCGTAATAGGGCTGGAGCGGGGGTGCTCCGGGGATGGACGCTGGTGCTCCCGGAACTGACCAGGCCGGAGGCTGCTGAAGGGGTTGCTGGGCAGCTTGCGGATAGCCAGGCGGAGTCGCCAGCGGGTATCCAGGCGCGGTGGCCGGTGGATACGCAGCGGCCTGCGGATAACCGGGCGGGGCGGTCTGCTGGTAAGCCGGGGGAGGGAAGGCTGGCGGCGGGCTGGCCGGTGGGGCGTCTTGAGCCGCAGTCGGCGTCGGGTAGCCGGGCTGAGTTGGCTCGGCCGGTGCGGACGGCGGTGCTGGAATCGTCGCGGACGAATCTTGCGGTTGG
>JAISCH010000212.1 GCA_031265725.1 Propionibacteriaceae bacterium | reverse complement strand
CCGCGCAGGAACAGCTCTGCGCCCTGACCGGCGCGCAACTCGTCCCCAGCGCGGATTTGCATGCGGGCTATCTGCCTGCGGCCGCCCTGGGAAATGGCCAACTCTGGGTCAGCGACAACGCCCAAACCTGGATCGTCGCCTGATCGCAAAGTCTCAACCAAACCCTGTTGAGTCTAAAGCTCAGCTTTACCCCAGTTTTCCGGGCTGACTGACCGGCCTGAATTTCCTCATTCCCGCCTCAGAATTCCCTTGAAACCGACCCCTAAGCGCTGTGCCGACGAGTGATCGTCCGTTCAGCAAACTCTCAACTAAACCTGCATGGGCGACGCGGCCTGATTAATGTCAGTGCCGAGACAGTTGGCAGGTGTGGCCCAGCTTTCGCTAGCTCAAACAAGTCCGTAACTGGGCCGCGGGGAAGACCTGCCAACCGTCTCGACAGCCGGGGAACTTCCCTATCCCGGATGACAAGGAGGCTTTAGCCATGAAGTTTGCTTCATCGCTGTTTCGTATGACCGCAACGTGGTTTGTTGCCACTGCCATGATCGCCACATCGCTCGGAGTCGTGATTGTCACGATGGCGGAAGCGGCGACAACGCCCTACTCGACCACCGGACAGCTCAATGTGCGTACCGGGCCGTCAACTTCCAAAGAGATTCTGACCACCCTGAGCAAGGGCGACATCGTCTTGGCGACGGGCGCGGTCTCGGATTCGTGGCTGCCCATCCAATTCGACGGCAAGACTGCCTACGTCTTCTCGCAGTACGTCAAGAAGAGCACTTCCACCGGCCCCGCCATGACTGGCTTGGCTGGCAAGAAGGTGACCAACGTCAACGTCAATCAACGCACCAAGGCGAGCCTGAGCTCTGAAATCATCAAAGTGCTCCCGAAGGGGACGACGGTCTCCGTCACCGGGCGCAGTTCCGGCGACTTCTCCGAGATCAAAGAAGGCAACTCCCTGCTCTGGCTCTACACCGAATACCTCAGCGATCAGGTTGACACCACGCCGGACACCACCGCCAACGCGACTACGACGACTGTGCTGACGCTGCGCAAAACCGCGTCCAGCACCAGCGCGTCTCTGGGTGATGTCCCCAAGGGCGGCGCGGTCCAGTTGACTGGTGCCCACGACGATTCCTACTCACAGGTGGTCTACAACAAGCAGACCGGCTGGATTCTCACCGGATACTTCAAACTGGTCGCGGGTTCGCCGGACAGCCTGGTGGCAAGCCTTCCAATCGCCACCGGCAAACTCTTCATCAATGCCACCGGAGTGAATATGCGCTCCGCCGCAGATGTGGAGTCGTCCAAGGTCACCGTGCTCAATTACGGCACTGAGCTCGCCACCACTGGCGTGAAGAAGAACAACTATTCCTCGGTCATCTACGACGGCAAGATTCGCTGGGTATACACCCAGTACACCCAGAGCAAAGCGATTGATCCCACTCAAGACCTGGGGTCGTCCAGTCTGAATCGCCTGGAGCGCTACGGCAAGTCCGCTGTGCTCGAAGTGCGCGAGTATTTCCCCGAGATCGTCACTATCGGTGGCTGGCGCTCCGGCAGCGCGTACTCCTCCGACCATCCCAACGGTCGGGCCATCGACATCATGATCCCCAACTACAAGAAGAACAAGGCTCTGGGCGACAAGGTCGCCGACTGGGTGATCAAGAACGGTAATCGGCTGCACGTCACCTACCAGATTTGGTACCAGCGCAACTACCGGATGTCCCGTGGTTCCTGGACCAAGATGGAAAACCGTGGCTCAGACACCCAAAACCACAAGAACCACGTCCACGTATCGTTCTACGCCAGCTAAACGGCGATTTAATGTGTACCAAACGCCCTTATTAGCCTGGTGAGAGTTGATGGCACCCTAGTCAAAATGACTCTGACTAGGGTGCCGTCTTCGCACCCCCAAGCGGATTCGAACCGCCGTTACAGCCTTGAAAGGGCTGGGTCCTAGGCCTCTAGACGATGGGGACCTGTCCGAAGAACTATACGAGAATACCAAACAAGACCCAAACTGAGACGACGAAGAACTCAAAATAGGTAGTAAAACTGTCTCGCGCCCGGCCGGTGATTTCTCTCCAGCAGGGCAAGTACGTTATAGTTTCGTGGCTGGCTAGTTTGGGTCAGTGAGGTCTACCAAGGCCCCGTAGCGCAGTTGGTTAGCGCGTCGGCCTGTCACGCCGAAGGTCGCGGGTTCAAGTCCCGTCGGGGTCGCCAATGGCCAGGTAGCTCAGATGGTAGTAGCGCAGCCCTGAAAAGGCTGAGGTCACCGGTTCGATCCCGGTCCTGGCCACAGGCGATTGAGCCGAACAATGTGAGAACTTGTTCTCACATTTGAGGCGATTGAAGCCTGTGATAGGACGCGAAGCGTCCGAACACAGCTATGAATAACTCACAAAGTAGCAACAATTAAGCCACACCAGCACGGATACACCACAGGCACACATCCAGCACAAACCCAGCCGACACCACGCGCACAGCTAATCTCATCCTCATTCGAGGCTTCCCAGCGCCGAGGTGGGCAAATACATAGTGCCGGGATCACCGGGAAGAGTATGGAACGTTAAGTGTGCCCAGAATCGTTTCGCGGCGGTATCCATTGGGCTGACCTAACACATGCCTAGCCAGGCCTCACCGGGTCGCGTAAAGAGACGGTCTAGGAGACGCCCTGGGCGGCGATTATCGCGTCGCGGAGTTCTCGGCGCTTGCGCTGCTCATCGGGGTCGGGGACGGGGACGGCGGCTAGTAGGCGTTGGGTGTAGGAGTGCTGGGGGTTATTGATAATCTCCGGGGTTGGGCCGATCTCTACCAGGTGGCCGTCTTTCATCACGGCGATCTGGGAACTCAGCATCTCCACTACGGCTAGGTCGTGGCTGATGAACAGGCAGGCGAAGCCGTAACGCTCCTGGAGGTCGTAGAACAGCTTGAGCACATTCGCCTGCACCGACACGTCCAGAGCCGAGGTCGGCTCGTCAGCGATCAGCAGCTTGGGTTCCAATGCCAGGGCCCGTGCGATCCCGATCCGCTGCCGCTGCCCACCCGACAATTCGTGCGGATAGCGGTTACGCATCGCCTTGGGCAACTCCACTGAGTCGAGCAATTCCTCGACCCGGTTGGAGAGTTCCCGGCCGCGCAGCTTCTCGTGCAGGAAGAGTGGTTCCCCAATCGACTCCCCCACCGGCAAACGCGGGTTGAGCGACGATCCGGGATCCTGGAAGACGATGCCAACATCGCGGCGGAACGGCAGCAAGTCAGCATTGCTGGCATTGGTGATGTCCCGCCCGGCAACCGAGAGTTTCCCCTCCGCCACCGGCAGCAGCGCCACCGCCGCCCGCCCGATGGTCGTCTTGCCCGAGCCGGACTCCCCCACCAGGCCGACGACCCGCCCTGGGTCGATCCGCAAATTTATCTGATGAGCGGCCCGGAATGGCTTTCTCCGGCCCTGACCGGGGTAGTCGATGGAGCACGACTCCATCAGCAGCGCCGCAGTGGCTCCTGGGTCGCCTGGGGCCAGCGGTATCGTCTGGCCTTGCTCAGCGATCATCGACACCTTCAGCGCCGGATTGTTGTCCTCCAACGCCTGACCCAGGTGTGGCACCGCCGCCAACAACGATTGGGTGTAGGGATGCTGCGGACGATTGAAAATCTCATCGCTGCTGCCGTGCTCGACTACCCGCCCGTCCTTCATCACGATGATCCGGTCGGCCAGATCGGCCACCACGCCCATATCATGCGTGATCAAAATGATCGCGGCGTCCACTCGCTCGCGGAGTTCCCGCATCAACTTCAGGATTTCCGCCTGCACGGTCACGTCTAGCGCAGTCGTCGGCTCGTCGGCGATCAGCATCTTCGGGTCGCAGGCCAACGATTGCGCGATCATGATCCGCTGCCGCTGTCCGCCGGACAGTTGGTGCGGGAATTTGTCGTAGGAGTCGGCGGGTTCGGGGATTTCCACCAATTCCATCAACTGCAACGCCCGTTTCTTCGCCACCGAGGGTGCCATAACATAGTGCGCGCGCAGGGTCTCCGCGATCTGGAAACCCACCGTGTAGACCGGGTTTAGCGCGGTCATCGGCTCTTGGAAAATGACGGCGATCTCGTTGCCCCGGATTTCCTGCAATTCCCGTCCGGTGAGCCCGATCAGCTCGATCCCTTTCAGTTTTGCCGATCCGCTGGCCCGTCCGTTGGCCGGCAACAAGCCGATCAGGCTCATTGACGACTGGGTCTTGCCCGATCCGGACTCGCCAACGATGGCCAGCACCTCACCGGCGTGCAATTCGTAGTTGATATTCTCGGCGGCGGCGAACCACTCGCCGTTGACCCAGAAGTTAACGCTCAGGTCGCGGACCTCAAGCACGACGTCGCCGTGTTTGATCTCGCCTTCACCGATCTGCCGGGACAGCCGTACCGCGTCTTGCAGGGTCTCACCGATAGTCTCCGGGGCCTTCTCGGCCGGATTTTCAGCGGACTGGCTCATTTCGCCCCCTCCAACGCATCGGTCGCGGCTTCCTCTTTACGGGTGGCTTTCTCCATCTCCCGCTGGGACGGAATCCGCTTCGTCCGGGGGTCGAAAGCGTCGCGCAATCCATCACCGATGAAGTTAACGCTCAGCGCGATCAGGATGATGAACAGCCCCGGCCACCAGAACAGCCAGGGACGAGTGGCGAAAGCCCCCTGATTGACCGAGATCAGATTGCCCAACGAGACGTTCGGGGGTTGGATACCGAATCCCAAGAAGCTGAGCGCTGTCTCCAATACCACTGCTTGCGACATCAGCAGGGTGATATTGACGATGACCACACCGACCGCGTTCGGGAGAATATGCTTGGTGATGATCCGCCAATTGGACGCGCCGGAGACCCGGGCCGAGTCGACGAATTCCTGTTCCCGCAAGCTGAGGAATTCGCCGCGCACCAAGCGGGCCATTGTCGGCCAGAGGATCAATCCCAACGCTAGCGCCAACAGGGTGGGCATGTTTTCCCAAATGAAGGAAGTCACTTCCTGCGGCCAGCCGAATTTGTCACCGGCGATTGAGAGTAGCTTCCCCAATACCGCACCGACGACGATCACCGGCAGGACGATGAAAAGCTCAGTGATCCGCATCAGCCACAGGTCCAGCCAACCACGGAAATATCCGGCCAGTGCGCCGACAGTCACCCCGATCACCAACGCGGTCAGCCCCAACACCACCATCACCAACAGCGATGTTTTCACCCCGGATAGCACTTGGGCGAAATTGTCCATGCCGATAGTGTCCTGGCCGAAGGGCTGGTTGCCGAGGCTGAAGCCGGGCCCGCCCAGCCATTCCGGCCAGGTGATCGTCGGAGCGCCGTTATTCTCCATCGGATGAGTCTGATTGGGGTTCTGATATTGCCACCAGCCCGGGATCGGGCCGATGCCCATCGCTGAGAACGCGAAGATCATGATCAGCGCCAGTACACTCAATCCACCCATCGCGCCCTTGTGCCGGAAGAATCGGCGCAGCACGATCTGGCCCTGGGAGAGCCCTTCGACTTCCTTGATCTCGATAGCGTTGTCGCCCCGGGTTTCCAGCTGATCCTTGGGATCCATCTCGCTCATGCCTTCACCCGAATCCTTGGATCAAGCAGCGCGTAGAGGAAGTCGGCGGCCAAGCTGGCGATGATGGCCACTGCTCCGGTGATCATCACATACGCCATGATCGGCGCCACCTCGCTGCCGCGCAGGGAGTCAATGAAGAGTTTGCCCATCCCGGACCAGCCGAAGATGGTCTCGGTCATCACCGCCCCACCGATCAGAGTGACCAGGTCGACCGGGATAATCGCCGCCAATGGCATCAGCGCGTTGCGCAGCGCGTGCCGGACGATGACCACCCGTTCCGGGAGGCCCTTGGCCCGGGCGGTGCGGATGTAGTCCTGCGACATGACCTCCAGCATCGCCCCGCGCTGATAACGGGTGTAGGAGGCAAACGAGATCAACACCAGTGCGATGGTGGGCAGCAGGGCAGGAGTGAAACGGTCCAGATTCTGTATCCAGAAGTCGCCGTTGAGATTTGGCGTCCCCGCACCGATGGTGGCGATCGGCCGCCCGTGGATGATGTTTGAGTGGTAATACATCGGATAGACCTGCAGCACCCGGTCCACGAAGGTCAGCGCGGCCATCATCACAGCCACTATTGCCCCCCCCCGCATGGAAACGCCGCGATCCATGCCGCCGAAGAGCCAACCGATCCCACAGCCACAGCCGATGGCGATGGCCAGCAGGCCGAACATCCACGGCCAGTCCATCTGGTAGTAGTAGAACAGATTCATCAGCGGGTAGTAGAGCGCCAATCCCAGCACTGCGGTGGCCAACGCTGAGTAGAGGGCGCGCTTATTGGCCATCCCGGCGAATGCCATCGTCACCACCAATGCGGTAGCCACGCCGATGACGCCCAGTCCAGCCATACCGATCTGCGGGGTGTCCAGCCAGCCCGACCAGAGAATCAGCAATAGTGTTGCCAGTGTCACCGCCGTAGCGGAGCCGAAGACGACCAGCTTGCGTTTCAACTCCCCGCCCAATGCACCAGCCCAGAACAGCCCGGAGACGATGGAGACCGCGATCACGAAGACCCAGTTCACCCCTGGGTCGGCCAGGAAGTCGTTCAGCCCGATAGCCAGGAAT
>JAISCH010000207.1 GCA_031265725.1 Propionibacteriaceae bacterium | reverse complement strand
GCAACCGGGTGATCGTGATGTACGAAGGCGCGATTGTGGCAACCGTCTCGGAGGCGGAACGGGAGACCCCGGACTTCACCGAGAGACTGGCCAGAATGATTTCGGAGCCGACCAGCCAGAAACTCGCCACTTGCGCCCAAGAAGGAGTGCCGCAGGCATGAAATCACCTTTCCGCTCCGTATTCGGACGTCGTTCCACCCAAGTGGAGCGCTATCTCACCGTGTTGATCATCGTCTATTCAGCCGTGGTCGGTTTTCAGAATCCACGGTTCCTATCCCTGGAGACAGTCTTCGACATAGTTCACGAAGGCGCTCCGACGATGATCCTTGCCATCGGCGTGCTACTGGTATTGATTTCCGGGGGGATTGATGTGTCTTTCCCGGTGGTGGCGATTTGCTCGGCCTATGTGTCCATCAAATTGATGTGGGCTTTCGGGCTGGACGCGCTCTGGTTCATGATTCCGGTTTCCATCGTCATCGGCCTGCTGCTCGGCCTGATAAACGCACTGCTGATCCACTTCTTGAAATTGCCCACACTGATCGTCACGCTGGGCACGATGTCGGTCTATCGCGGATTCATGGCGATCACCTTGGGCACCAGCCAGTATCCAGTGGCGACGATGCCCAAGTCGTTGGCCGAATTCGGATTGGCGAACATCGTCAGTGTGGAAGGCGAGGGCAGCAGCTACGGGCTGTCCGTTTTCTTCCCGATAGTAGTGGTGATTTTCATCGTCACCTGGTTCATTCTGTACCACACTATGCTCGGCCGGGCCGTTTTCGCGCTGGGCTCCGATGAGGAAGCGGCTTCCCGGATCGGGGTGAATCTATTGCGCACCCGACTATTCGTCTACGGTTACACCGGCGCTATCGCTGGGATGGCCGGGCTGATGTATTTCGCCGCGATGCAAAACGTCGATCCAGTCGCCCTGCAGGGCTTCGAATTGATGGTCATCGCCGCTGTCGTGATCGGCGGCGCCAAATTGACTGGCGGTGAGGGCACGATTCTGGGGACATTCCTTGGTGTTTTGCTCTTCCAACTCTTCCAATCGACGCTGGTGCAATTGGGGCTGGCTTCCACTTGGGCGTCGTTCTTCTTCGGGGCAGTGCTGCTGTTCAGCTTGGCGATGATCTATTACCGACAACGCAAATCCGACCAACGCAACCTGGTATTCCGGATCGGCTGAGCGGAGGCAACTATGGAAACTATTCTGAAGTGGCTCAAAGCCAATGGTTACGAGTCTGTGCTGGCCGGAGTGAACATCTTGGTGTTGTTGCTGCTCGGGCTAGTGCTGGGAGACGCTTTCTATTCGATCAGCAATATGCAGTCGATGGCGACCCAAGTCGCTGAATTCGGCCTGCTGGCGTTGGCGATGAGCTTGGCCATGCTCACCGGCGGCATTGATTTGTCAATCGTCTCGTCAGCGGTATTGGCCGGTATCGTCGGAGCGGAATTCCTCACCGGCAATATTTTCGACTTGGAGACCACTGATCCGACGCTGGTGATGGGAGCGGCGGTCGTCGCCGCCCTGCTGGCCGGTTTGTTGTGCGGCCTGCTGAATGGCCTGTTGATCGCCAAGACTTCGATCCCGCCGATCCTAGCCACCTTGGGCACGTCGATATTCTTCACCGGCATAGGCACTGTGATCACTGGCGGTGCTTCGCTGCCGGTGCGGGTCAAAGCATTCTTCCAACTCGGCGTGGTCACGGTGGCGAGTGTGCCAGTGGTGTTCATCATCATGGTGATAGCGCTGATCTTGGCCGCGATTGCATTGAAACGGACTCGTTCTGGACGGCGCATCTACCTGTATGGCGAGAATTCCATCGCGCTGAGATTCACCGGGGTGCGGCACGAGCGGCTGATCATTCTGCTCTATGCCGTCATCGGCTTGATCTGTGGGATCGCGGCGCTGATCATGGTCTCGCGCACCGCGTCGGCCCGGGTCGGCTATGGCGAGGCATATCTGCTCCAGGCGATCCTGGTGGTGGTGTTGGCCGGTTTCAATCCATTCGGCGGACGCGGCAAGATTCTCGGCCTGGTGCTGGCGCTGATGATGCTGCAAACGCTGTCCTCGGCGTTCACGATCATGCGTTACGGCCCGTACATGAAGGTCTTCATCTGGGGTGCGATGCTGCTCGCCGTCATGTTCTTGAATCGGTTGATGAACCGGAATAAACGTGCCACCAAAGGCGATGAGAGCAACGATGGCGGCAAAGCTATGGTCGCCGCCGAAGGGAGTCCAGCATGAGCGCGCTCAGTGAGCACGGGGCGAGTGTGGTCGCCGAGATCGGACGGGCCATCGCCCGGGTGGATGACACTCAATTCTGTGCACCCGCCGTTTTGATCGAATGGGCGGATCGGAACTTCGACATCGGGGTGGGCCGGGCGGGCTTGGCCGCGCGGGCTTTCGCCATGCGGCTGATGCACTTGGGTTTCACCGTTCATCTGGGCTGGGATGACACCACCCCCAATGTGCGCCCGGATGACGTCCTGGTGATGGTGAACGGCTCCGGACGGATCGGACACCTTGACTATGTGTTTGGCAAAGTCGCCCAGCTCGGGGCCAAGACGTTGGTGGTGACTGGCGTGCCGGATGCGGACACCCCACGGGCGGCCACAGTCGCCCTACAGGTGCCAGCGGCGGTTTATCTGGGTGAGGGCGACTTGGTTTCTTCGATTCAGCCGATGGGATCGCTTTTTGAGCAATGTGTGCTGATCACGTTCGACCTGCTGATTTTGGAATTGGCTGATCGGAGCGGATTGGGTTTCGCTGACTTGGCGGCGCGGCACCGCAATTTCGAATAGCAGGAGTTTGCGAGGGATGAAATGACGCATATTTTCAATAATCCAGAGTCTTTCGACGAGGACTCGTTGAATGGTTTCTGCAAGATTCATAAAGACCTTGTCCGCCCAGTCGTGGGCGGAGTGGTGCGGCGGAACCCAGGCGCGAAAGGCAAGGTCGCCGTTCTCTATGGTGGTGGATCGGGGCATTATCCGATCTTCTATGGCCTGGTCGGGCCAGGAATGGCTGATGGTGCCGTGGTCGGCAACATCTTCACCTCCCCGTCCGCCCACTATGGCTATTCAGTGGCCAGAGCCGCGAACCGTGGCGGCGGAGTGATCTTCGCCTATGGCAACTACGCCGGCGATGTGATGAATTTCCAGTTGGCTGGGGAGCAGTTGCGGGCCGAGGGGATCGATGCCCGGCAGGTGGTGATCACCGATGATGTGTTGTCGGCTGGTGTGGACGAGATCGAGAAAAGGCGGGGCATCGCTGGCGACTTGGTGGTCTTCAAGATTCTTGCCGCCGCCGCCGACACCGGAGCCGACATTGATGAAGTGGAACGGCTCGGACGGTTGGCCAATGATCGTACCCGTTCGATTGGAGTGGCCTTCTCTGGTTGCACGATGCCCGGTGCGGATCATCCGCTCTTCACTGTGGAGCCGGGGACGATAGCGGTGGGCTTGGGTCTCCATGGCGAGCCGGGGCTGGAATCGGTGCCGATGGAACCAGCGAATGAATTGGCGAAGCGCCTGGTCAGCCGGTTGTTGGAGGAGGCTCCAGTCCCTTCCGGCCGAGTGGGGGCGATCCTCAACGGTTTGGGAGCGACGAAGTACGAAGAACTCTTTGTGCTGTGGAATGATATCCAGCCATTGTTGGAAGACGCTGGGTACGAGGTGGTAGATCCTGAAGTCGGCGAGTTGGCGACCAGTTTGGATATGGCTGGCCTATCGCTCACCCTGGTTTGGTTGAACGAGGAGCTTGCGCCTTTGTGGAAAGCTCCCGCCTACTCGGCCGCGTTCCGTAAAGGCGCAGTGATCGCTGCGTCCGCTGGGGCGATGGACGAAGCTGAGACCGCTGCCGCAGAAATTCAATTCACCCCAGGCACTCCGGAGTCACAGCGGGCCGCGAAACAGACCGCCGCCGGTATCGGCCGGGCTTTGGACGCTATTCGCCGGGCCGAGGATGAATTGGGACGCTTGGACGCGGTGGCCGGTGACGGCGATCATGGGCGAGGGATGCTGCGCGGGATCGTTGCCGCTGACACTGCGGCCAAGGCGGCATTGCCAGATGGTGCCGGGGTCGGCACCTTGTTGAATTGCGCTGGTGCGGCGTGGGCGGCGGACGCTGGTGGCACTTCGGGAGTGTTGTGGGGTTCCGCCCTGCGGGCGGCCGGAGCGGTGCTGGGTGACAGCTCCGGAGTCGGGTTGGGCGATATCGCTGACGCGGCCGAAGCCTTCACTTCGACTTTGGCCCGACTGGGCAAGGTGAGTCTGCAAGACAAGACGATGTATGACGCCGCTGTGCCCGCTGCGGCATCGCTACGCGCTGCTGCCGAGCATGGTC
>JAISCH010000123.1 GCA_031265725.1 Propionibacteriaceae bacterium | reverse complement strand
CCCAGCAATTTAGGGAATGTAACTGTCACACGTACCTGCAATTTAGGGATGGCTTGTCGAATTACCTGGTAACAAACCGCTGATTCTTGTCTAGCGAAGTTTCCCCAACAGCGCTACCGACAATCCGACGAACCCACCAAAAGACTCGCCAACCAAGTCATCTTCGGCAAAATCTGGATCAACGAAACCCGACGCGGCAAAACCGGCCAACGCCACACCATCCACACCACCCTCAACCAACCCATCCGCGACCTCCACACCGCCGCCAACCAAAACCAGGAACACGCCTGCCAGCGACAAGCCAAAAGGGAAAACACAGAAACGACCGGCTCAAATCCACAATGTGGTGGTTTGAACTGGTCGCCTAGAGTGCCCAAGAGAGGAGTCGAACCTCCACGTCCTTAAGGACAGCCGGGTTTGAGCCGACCGCGTATACCATTCCGCCACTTGGGCTGAGCAACCATGATTGTGCCATATCAGGGGCCCGGACGGGAAACTCAACTGATTCGTGCCCGCAATTGCTTGCGTTTCGCCTCCAGGCTGACTAGCTGCTGGAACATCTGATCGTAGGTCGGCTTGTCGTTGACTGGGTTGGTGCGTTGCAGCCGGGACTTCAGTTGGTCGATCTGCCGGGACAACTCGACTAGCAGTAGTTGGGTGGTGTACTCCGCTGCGTATTCCGGGCTTGGGTCGCGCAGCAGGGGCTCCACGCTCAACTCGGCGATCAGCCTGCCTACCAGGGTGTCGGTGTCTTCGGTGATGAGCAGATGCGGCCAATCCGTTGATTTACGGGACTCTGGATCGGCGGCGAGGATCGTCTCCATGACGGCGCGGTAGGCCGGATGGCTGAAATGCGCGGCGGCGAGCTGATTCCAGTCGGCGCTGAAGAGTTCGGGGGCGCGCAGCATCAACCGCAGCGTCCCGCGCTGTGGCTCAAGACGCGGATCACGGGCATTGGGCACCGGCAGGGTGCTCACTTCGACTAACGCCGGAGCATCGGGAGTCGGCTCGGGCGCTGGCGCGTTGCGGCGGCGCTTGCGCTGGTCGCCAACCTCGCGGCGCACCTCGTTGATGTCCATGCCGACCATTTGGGCCAACTCGCGCAGATAGCCCTCCACCAAGGACGCGTCCCGGATCGAAGTCATCAACGGCGCCGCCGCGCGCAAGGCCTGCAACCTGCCGTCGACCCGATCCAGGTCGAAGCCGGAGATCACATTCGCCATCACGAAGCGGTACAGCGGCACCCGCCGTCCGACCAGTTCCCGCAGCGCGGCGTCGCCCTCGCGGATCCGCAGGTCGCAGGGATCGAGGCCGGAGGGCTCGACAGCGACGTAGGTCTGCGTGGTGAAACTGGACTCCAGCCGGAACACCTTCAACGCGGCGGCCTGCCCGGCGGCGTCCCCGTCGAAGGTGAAGACGACTTCCCCCGCATGCACATCGGTCGATCCGAGCAGCCGCTGCAAAAGGTGGGCGTGATCCTCCCCGAAAGCCGTGCCACAGGACGCGACAGCGGTGTCGACGCCGGCCAGATGGGCAGCCATCACATCGGTGTAGCCCTCGACTATCACCGCCTGGTTCTTCTTGGCGATATTGGCCCTGGCCAAATCCAGCCCGTACAAGACGTTGGACTTCTTGTAGACAGCGGTCTCCGGCGTGTTCAAGTACTTGGCTGGGAAACGGTCGTCGTCCGACAGCTTCCGAGCGCCGAATCCGAGCGTGGAACGACCGGCGTCACGGATCGGCCACAGCAGCCTGCCTTGGAAGAAATCCCAGCCATTTTCCCTGATCAGGCCAGCTTTGACCATCGTCTCGTCGGTGACTTCCGACTTGCGCAGGAAGTCCCGCAGCGCGTGCCCGTCTCTGGGCGCGTATCCGATGCCGAACTGGGCCGCCGCCTGCTGGTCGAAACCCCGAGAGGCCAGGAATTGCCGCCCGACAATGGCCTCCGGGCCAGCCAGCGCCTTGGTGAAAAACTCCTCCGCGAGCCGATTCGCCTCCAGCACCCTTATCCGCAATCCCGGCTCACTGCGGCCCTCCGAGTCGGTGTAGCGCATCGCCAGCCCGATCCGGGCCGCCAAGTACTCGACCGCCTCGACAAAGGAGACGTTCTGATTCCGCTCCACGAAGCGGATCACGTCGCCACCCTCGCCGCAGCCGAAGCAATAGTAGAAGCCGCGCGCCGGAGTCACCCGGAACGAGGGCGTCTTCTCGTCATGAAACGGGCACAGCCCGACCAGCGCGCCGCCACCGCCAGGGCGCAGCGTCAGCACCGCCCCGATGACCTCATCGATCCGCGACCGTTCTCTGACGGTCTGCAGATCCTCTGCGTTGAAATAGCCCGGCATGATGGGTCAAGTGTACGGGTAGGCTACCCCGAAATACCCTTCGGCAACTGTTCTGGGTCCCAACCCAGCAGCAGCACCGCCTGGTCGAAGGCGTAACGGTCCGTCATCCCGGCCACATAGCTGACCGCCGAATGGGTCCGGTCGGGTCCGGCAAGGTCCGCTGGCATGGCTCGCGGATTGTCGATATAGAACTCCACCAACGCCCGCAGCACCGCGATGACCGCTGTGGACTGCGCCACCGATTCTTTGCGGGTGTAGATCCGCTCGTAGTTGAACGCCCGCAAGCCCGCCAAGGCGTCAGCCGTCACGGAATCCATGCCGACCCGGCCAGTGGCCGTGGTGAGATCGATGACGGCCTGGATGAAAACCGACAACTGCTCGCGCCTGGACCGGCCGGTGACCTGCCAAACCTCGGACGGCAAATCCTGCGCTGAAACGATGCCAGCGCCAATCGCGTCCTCCAGATCGTGCGCGCAATAAGCGATCCGGTCGGCCCAGCTCACAATCTCGCCCTCGACGGTCGCCGGATTCGGCCTCGACCAGGAGTGGTTGCGGATGCCATCCAGCGTTTGCACGCAGAGATTTAGCCCAGTCAGCACCACATCAGCCCCCCAAGGCCCGTGGTCGTAGCCATCGGGCAGGAAGATGTCGAAGGC
>JAISCH010000059.1 GCA_031265725.1 Propionibacteriaceae bacterium | reverse complement strand
CGCCACCGCGCGAATGTCCGGCCGGGCGCGGGACAACCGGCTCGTCCATGTGGCCGTGCCCGATGACCCGGCGCTTCGCCCAAGCCCAGGCGATCTGGCCGACGTGGAGATCAGCTATGCTGCGCCGCACCATCTCAACGCGGACGCCGGGATCAGCAATCTGCGCCGCTGTTCCCCGCGCCTGCTGAAATTGGCGCGAAGCTGAGCAGCGATGATGGACCTGTCGGCTTGGCGCGACAATCCAGCCCGCGAGTGTTGAGACAATGGTCAATGTGAGTCAACTTCCTGTCATCGTGCTGAACGGCCCAACGGCGAGCGGCAAGACCGAATTGGCCGTGGCCTTGGCGCATGCGCTGGGACAGCCCGCTGAAGTGGTGAATGCCGACTCGATGCTGGTCTACCGGGGGATGGACATCGGCACGGCCAAACCTGGCTTGGCTGAGCGCGGCGGCGTCCCACATCACCTGATCGACATCATGGACATCACCGACGAAGCGAGCGTGGCTGAATTCCAGGCGCTGGCCAGGGCGGCCATCGCGGACTGCCGGGCCAGGGGAGCGATCCCGGTGCTGGTGGGCGGATCGGCCCTCTATGTGCGGGCGATCCTGGACGAATTCGAATTCCCCAGCACCGATCCAGCGGTGCGGGCCAAGTGGGAGCAGCGATTGGCCGAGGTGGGATCGGAGCGGTTGCACGCGGAATTGGCCGCGCTCTCGCCGGAGGCCGCCGCTGGCATCCTGCCGGGCAACGGTCGTCGGATCGTCCGGGCGCTGGAAGTCGTCGAACTCACTGGCAGTTTCCGCTCCACCATTCCCGCAGGCAAGTACGCCGTGGAGAACGTCATCCAATTCGGGCTGGAGCTGCCCAGGCCGGAAATGGACGCCCGGATCGCCATCCGGGTGGAACGGATGTGGCAGCGGGGCTTCCCCGCTGAGGTCGAGGCTCTGCTCGGACGCGGGCTGCGCCAGGGCCGTACCGCTTCCAGGGCTATCGGGTACCGCCAACTCATCGCCTATTTCGATGGGGAACTGACTTTGCCGGAGGCGAAAGAGCAGACGGCCATTCGGACCCGGCAATTCTCCCGGAAACAGTTGTCCTGGTTCCGTCGCGACCCGCGTATCGTCTGGGTTGCCGCTGGTCCGGCAGCGGTGACGGAGCTAGTGGCGCTCATCGGCAAATTGTCCCCGGCAACGAGTAGTCTTGGTGGACACCAGGTTATCGGGAGGCGAGATGGGTGAATTGGCTTTTGCCAAAGGCCATGGCGCGATGAACGACTTCGTCATCTTCACCGACCCGGCTGGGGAATTGGACCTCAGCGATGAGGAGGTCGCCTATCTGTGCCACCGCAGGGCCGGTATCGGCGCTGATGGCACCCTCAGAGCCGTCCTGGCTGAGCACGTCCCGGATTGGGAGGGCGATAAGCGGCTCTGGTTCATGGACTACCGCAATTCCGATGGATCGGTGGCCAAGATGTGCGGGAACGGTTTACGGGTGTTCCTGCGCTACCTGGTCGAGGAGGGGCTGGCCGATTGGCCGGTCACTGTCGCCACCAGGTCCGGTCTGCGCAGCGGAGTGCCGAGTGACGACGGCCAGTTTGAAGTCACTATGGGCAGGGTCGAGTTCGCTGGGACGGCGACGCAGCGAGTCGGCGGTCGGGCGTTGCCGGGCAGCCTGGTGGATGTCGGCAACCTCCATCTGGTCAGTTTCCTGCCCGATGACCTCGCGCTCGACTCGTTGGACTTGAGCAGCGAGCCGGTTTGGGAACGGGCCAGGGAAGTGAATCACGAATTCGTGGAAGTGCTCGGGCCGGGCCATTTAAGGATGCGAGTCTACGAGTACGGCTCGAAAGAGACGATGTGCTGTGGGACGGGCGTGGTCGCCAGTGCCGCCGTTGCTGTGCGGGATTACTGGCCCCAATTGGATCGAGTCAGCGTGGAGACGCCGGGCGGGGTGCTCCAAGTGATGTTGGGAGCCGAGGCCCGGCTATTGGGTCCAGCAGTGATCGTGGCGCGGGGCCGGGTGCGTCTTCCGGATGGGGAATCGCGGCGAGCCGCTGATCCGGGGCGACGATGACGCTAGCCGACGACCTGGCTCACGACTACGACGGCGACCAACTCGAGCTGGAGGAGCGGATCAGCCTGCGCCGGGTGGCTGGCCTGTCCACCCAGCTCGCCGATATCAGCGAGGTCGAGTATCGCGACTTGCAGCTTGAGCGGGTGGTCTTGGCCAGCGTCTGGACCAGCGGCAGCCAGGCCGACGCCGACAATGCCATGCGGGAGTTGAAATTGCTCGCGGAGACCGCTGGATCGCAAGTGATGGAAGGCTTGGTGCAGCGGCGTGGCTCTCCCGATCCGGCGACGTTCATCGGGCGGGGCAAAGTGGCTGAATTGCGCGAGGTCGTCCAGGCGACGGGTGCCGACACGGTGATCTGCGACGGCGAATTGGAGCCAGCCCAGTTGCGCAATCTGGAAGACCAGGTCGGGGTCAAGGTCATCGACCGCACCGCGCTGATCCTCGACATCTTCGCTCAGCACGCGCACTCCGCCGAGGGCAAGGCCCAGGTCGAGCTGGCCCAGTTGCAATACCTGCGCCAACGGCTGCGGGGTTGGGGCGGCAATCTGTCCCGGCAGGTCGGCGGCCGGGCCGCCAGCGGCGTCGGCATCGGTGGGCGCGGTCCCGGTGAGACGAAGATCGAGATCGACCGAAGGCGGATCAAAACCAGAATCGCGGCCCTGCGGCGGAAATTGCGCGAATTGGATCAGGTGCGGGCCACCACCAGGGAGACCAGGCGAAGGAATCGAGTGCCCTCGGTGGCTATCGTCGGCTATACGAACGCGGGCAAGTCCTCGCTGCTCAACCGGCTGACTTCCGCTGGCGTGCTGGTGGAGGACGCGCTCTTCGCCACCCTCGACCCGACCACTCGTCGCAGTGAGACCCAGGACGGGCGGGCGTTCACCCTCACCGACACGGTTGGTTTCATCCGGCACCTTCCGCACGACTTGGTGGAGGCTTTCCGTTCCACTTTGGAGGAGTCCGCCAACGCTGACCTGCTGCTGCATGTGGTGGACGGGGCGGACGCGGACCCTTTCGGCCAGGTGGACGCGGTGCGGGCGGTGCTCGCTGAGATCGGGGCTGCCGGGCTGCCCGAACAACTCGTCGTCAACAAGATCGACGTAGCCCAGCCGACTGAATTGCTGGCGCTGCGGGGGCGATTCCCCGCTGCGGTGTTCGTCTCTGCCCGGACTGGCGAGGGCATGGCCGAGGTGTGCGACGCTATTGCGGCGGGCCTGCCTCGTCCCGATATCGAGGTGGCGGCGCTGATCCCGTACTCACGCGGCGATCTGATCAATCGCATTCACCAATTGGGTGAATTCAGTTCCAGTGAGCACACCGCTGCGGGCACTCGGGTCGTGGTCCGGGTCAATGCCGACCTGGCCGCTGAATTGGCCCGTTATCGGGTGGACGGCGAGGCCTGAAAGCTCTTACATGACCGAGCCGTCCTGCAGCAGTGAGATTTTGCGAACCGCTATCGAGAGTATTGGCGGCGAGCAGCGGGCTGGGCAGCAGCAGATGGCGAATGCGGTCTTCGACACGTTCACCGGCCACGGCCAGTTGTTGGTGCAGGCGGGCACTGGCACCGGAAAATCCCTGGGCTATCTGGCCCCGGCGCTGGCCTATCTGAGTGAGAGCAGCAAATCCCGGGTGGTCATCGCCACGGCGACTTTGGCGTTGCAGGGCCAATTGGCGAATAAGGACATTCCCAGCGCGGTCGCCGCCTGTGCGCGGGTGACTGGCAAGACGATTGCCAGCGCCGTGTTGAAGGGGCGTTCCAACTATGCCTGCCTGCAGCGTGTCCGGGAGGCGGGCAGCGACCAGGCGTCGCTCTTCGGCGCGGAGGATTTGGCTGTTGACTCTTCCTCAGAGCTGGGTGCGGCGGTCGTCGGGTTGCGCGAATGGGCAGAGGAGCAACTGCTGGAGAAGGGCTTGGCCGACCGTGACGACGCGCCGTCGCATGTCGGAGCAGCTTGGGCGCAGGTCTCCATGTCGGCC
>JAISCH010000050.1 GCA_031265725.1 Propionibacteriaceae bacterium | reverse complement strand
AACCTCGATGCGATCTTCCAGGGCAAGATCACCCCGGAACAGTTCGCAACGAATATGGACAAGACCATCGGAAAGTAGATGGCCCAAAACGCGCAAAAGCTCGGTGCGGTCAGCCGCCGCCGCACCGGGCCAAGCGCCTGGCTGGCGGCACCAGCGTTATTATTCTTCGGACTCTTCGCCATCGTCCCGATGTTCGGCGTCCTCTATTTCTCCCTGGTTTCCTGGGACGGAATGGGAGAGATGAAATGGACCGGGTTCGGCAACTGGGAAGAGGTCTTCTCCGACGACACCAGTCTGAACGCGATGCGGCTCACCTTGATCATCATGGTGGTCACCTGGCTGATTCAGACCCCACTCTCGCTGCTGCTCGGCGTCTTCATGGCTGGCAAGCAGCGCTACCGGGCGTTGATGAGCGTGCTCTACTTCCTGCCGCTGCTGTTCAGTTCGGCGGCGATCGGCATCGGCTTCAAGGCCATGCTCGACCCGTCCTTCGGCATCGGCGCAGCGATACCATTCCTCAGCCAGGACTGGCTGGGCAGTGAGGAATTGGCGCTGTGGACGATCATGTTCGTGATCTCCTGGACCTTCGTGCCTTTCCATTCCCTGCTCTACCAAGCCGGGGTCCGGCAAATCCCGATCTCGATGTACGAGGCCGCCAAAGTGGACGGCGCCGGTGCCGTCCGGCAGTTCTTCTCGATCACCCTGCCGCAGTTGAAATACACCATCATCACCTCATCGACGCTGATGCTGGTCGGTGCGTTGACCTACTTCGACCTATTCTTCGTGATGACCCAGGGCGGGCCGGTGAATGCCACCCGGATCCTGCCGCTGGACATGTATTTGACCGGTTTCCGTTCCTTCCAGATGGGCAAGGCCTCAGCTATCGCGGTCATCCTGATCGTCGTCGGCCTGGCGCTGTCGCTGGGTCTGAACCGGATGTCCGGGGCGTCCAAGATGGAAAGCCAGATGGAGGGAGTTTGAGATGAGCTTATTCTCCAACCGCGCCCGGCCGAATATCATCGGCTCGACCTTCGCCTGGATTTGGCTGTTCATCATCCTGCTGCCGATCTACTACATGATCATCACCAGCCTGCGCACGATGGGCGACTACTTCGTCTCCAATCCGCTGCTGCCCAGCTCTGAGCCGACACTCGACGCTTACGGCGAGGTCTTCGAGAACGACTTCGGGCGCTATCTGCTCAACTCCGCGATCGTGACGCTGGGTTCGGTGGCGATTCTGTTGGTGGTTGCGGTGATGGCCTCATATGTCGTGGTGCGCAACCGGAGCAGACTGTCCCAACGAATCTTCCAGTTGATCCTGCTCGGCCTGGCGATCCCGGCCCAGGCCACCATCGTCCCGCTGTATTACCTGATCACCAAGATGGGCTTGTACGACTCGTTGCTGGCCCTGGTGCTGCCCTCGGTGGGCTTCGGCATCCCGATCACGGTGTTGATCCTGACCAACTTCATCCGCGATATTCCGAAGGAGTTGTTCGAGTCGATGACGGTGGACGGAGCCAGCCATCTGAAGATGCTCTATAAACTGGTGCTCCCGCTGGCCAAACCGGCCATCGTCACCGTCGGCATCTACGATGCGCTGCAAATCTGGAATGGCTTCCTCTTCCCACTGGTGCTCACCGGCAGTCCCAGCGTCCGAGTGCTCCCCTACTCCCTGTTCTCCTTCCAAGGCGAGCACGGAGTGAACACACCGGCGATCCTGGCCTCGGTGGTGCTCTCCGCACTGCCGATCCTGGCCGCCTACATCATCGGACGACGCCAACTGGTCGCCGGACTGACCGCTGGCTTCAGCAAGTGAGCAAGAGCATGGAGCACCAATCCAACTGAATCAAAGATAACGCCGTCAGCGTCCGCTTCGACTGATGGCGTCAACCCTGACAGTGGCCCAAACCATTCATCGGTTTGGGCCACTTAGAGGTCGCGCCAATAGGTTGCTGGTTAAGCGAGCGGCGGGAGAATGGTGTGATGGCAAGGCGGAGGAAAGAGGCGTAGTGGAACCTACGTCGATTGACGACAACGCAGCCAGCGCGCCATTATCCCGCCGCGAGTCAAGCCACCTATTGGCGCGATCTCTTAGGCTGTTCCCTGCTTGGCCGCGTGGGCCGCGCCAAGCCCAGGACGCGCACCCGATCCCACACCGAGAATCAACCGTCTTAATTTCTTTACCCGATGTTTGCATTATAAAGAATGTGTGCTACCGTTTGACCATTGCTAATCAGGAGGACATTATGTTCGCATTTTTGCGGCTTGGCGTTGATAGCGCTGCGCGAATGTGTGCCTCCTGTTGTTGTCGTTAGCATCCTAACCGCGCCGAGTCGGCGCAGCACAATTATTTGACCGTTTTGGGCGATGCTATCGCCGGACGCTGTATTGCGCCCGTCTCAAATCAATTCCCTTTTTATTCGCATACTCGCGTGCTTTTTTATCCCCTATATATCACCACAGCTAGGAAGCTGGAACTAGAAAAGAGTCTAATATGACAAATATCTCCGCCGCACAGGAGACCGACCTCAGCAATGGCCCCAAGGCCAGTCTGGTCAAAGGAATCCCCGAAGTCAGCGCCGAACAGACCACCGACGGGGCCTTCCGTAGGCAACGGAATTGGTTCAACGGACGTTTCGGCGAGGGCGAGGGCAAGTATCCGGTCGAACCCGGCCGCTACCTGATCCTCGGCAGCATCGGCTGCGGCTGGGCCAGGCGGCAAGCCATCGTCACCCGTCTGCTCGGGCTCACGCAGGCTGTCCCCTTCGTCCAACTCACCGGCCGGGATGATGACGGTTGGAAGATATCCTCGGTTGACAACGACATCCGGGAGCGCTTCGGCACCAGTCGGCTCAACGATCTATACCGGGCCACCGATCCCAGCTATCAAGGACGGGGCACCTCGCCCAGCGTGCTCGACCTGAGCAGTGGGAAAATCATCTCGAACAACTACCATGTGCTGCCGCTGGATTGGGAGACGGTCTGGAAGCCGTACCATTCCCCCAGCGCCCCTGATTTGTATCCAGCCGACCTTCGCCAAGAGATAGACCTGCTCAACCAGCAAATCTTTGACGATGTGAACAATGGCACTTACAAAGTCATCTTCGCCACCAATCCGGACGCCGCAGTG
>JAISCH010000336.1 GCA_031265725.1 Propionibacteriaceae bacterium | reverse complement strand
GACTGCTTCGATGATCGTCGCCATCGAGATCGCACCCGGATCGGGAGTGCCCAGCGACTTCTCCGCATGCGGGCGGGCACGTCCGATCTTCGGCAACAATTCCGCCGTCGACTCTGCGGCTCGGCGGGCCACTGCGGATGCCGTCAGCCAGGCCGCCGGAAGCGGAGTACCGGCAGCGGCAGCTTGGGCCAGCGCGTCAGCAAATGGCACCAAGGTGTCGACCATGGTCTTGTCGCCGACTTGGGCTTTCCCGAAGCCGATGACCGCGTCGCGGGCCGCATTGACTCCACCGGCTACGGCGGCGGCGTCCGGCACCGCCTCGTCACCGAAAGCAGTTCCCAGGCTGCGCAGGATCAAGCCCCACAGCGCGCCCGAGGTGCCGCCAGCCCGGTCGGCCCAGGCGTCCGCCGCTTCAGTCAGCGTCGTTCCGACCCCGGCCCCATTGGCTACGGCGGCTGCGGCGGCTTTGCGAGCGGCGGCGGCACCGCGTTGCATCCCGATCCCGTGGTCCCCGTCACCGGCGACGGCGTCCATCCGGCCGAGTTCGTCGGCAGTGGCGTCGATACGGTCGGCGGCAGCGTTTACCGCCCGGAGCACGATCTGGGCAGCGGCCTTAGACTCCGCGCTGGCCGGTGCCGAGCTTTGCGAAACGACGTCCGCCAGCTCAGCGACATCGCGCAATGCCTGTGGGGCGATGGAGCCTTTCCGATACGCCGGGGTGTCGGCGGGGGCCAGCCAGGCTTGCTCGAGTTCGTCGTCGAGCCAGCACAGCGTCAATGAGCAACCCGCCATGTCGAAACTGGTGGCGATCTCACCCACATCGGGCTGGACGATGGTCAGCCCGGCCTGCTTCAGCAAGCTGTCAATGCTGCGGTGGAAGACGAAAAGTTCTTCATATTTGACCGAGCCCAGACCGTTGGTGAGCACTGCGACCCGGTGGCCAGCAGGCCCGGAGATACCCTCGGGCAGCTCGGCCAAGAGGCCGTCCACCAGGAGTTTCGCTATCTCAGCCGCCGTGCCGATCTTCTCCTCGCGCAGCCCCGGCTCGCCGTGCAGGCCCATGCCAACCGCCATCCGGCCTGGTGGCACGCTGAATAGCGGGGCGTCCGCTCCGGGGAGGGTGCAGCCGGTGAAAGCCACTCCGAACGAACGAGTGCGCTCGTTGGCCTTCTTGGCGATTTGGTATACCTCGTCCAGGCTCTTGCCCTGCTCAGCGGCGAAGCTGGCGGCTTTGAAGACGCACAGGTCACCGGCGACACCGCGCCGCTTGTGCCGTTCGGCGTAGCTGGCAGAGGTGATGTCATCAGTGACGGCGACGCTGCGGCAGGGGATTCCCTCAGCGATCAGCCGCTCCTGGGCTTGATCGAAGTTGAGCACGTCGCCGGCGTAGTTTCCGTAGCTGAGCAGCACGCCTCCACCGGCCTGGGCCGCTTTCGCCACAGTGTAGATCGCCTGGGCGGAGGGCGAGGCGAACACATTCCCCATTGCCGCGCCGTGGGCCAGGCCGGGGCCGACCAGTCCGGCGAAGGCGGGATAGTGGCCGCTGCCACCTCCGATGACAATGGCCACCTGTCCAGCGGGGACGGCGGTGGCCCGGATTACGCCACCGGGAACCGCTATGACGCGCTCCGGATAGGCGGCGGTGAAACCCTCGACCAATTCGTCGAGGAAAGCTGTGGGATCGTTATAGAGGTATGTCATCGTGGTTGCCCTTCATTTGCTCAGGTCAAATGTGGATTGGGGGTGTGGGTTGTGCCTCTGCTTGCGAGAGGCACAACCCACTTTTGGGAATTATTCACCCATTGAGAACATGCCGTACTGGTCAATATTGTCCGGAATGATCAACACGCAGTCCATGGCCTGCTTCTCGCTGGCCGCACCAGTCGAACCAGTCTTGAGATAGCTGTCCAACTGCTTCACCAATTCCTTGGTCTCGGCCACGATTGGCTGGAGCACGGTGCCGAGCAGCTTGCCGTCCTTGATGGCGGCAACAGCATTCGGGGAGCCGTCAAAGCCCATCACTATGATGTCTTTGCCTGGAACCAAGCCAGCCTTCTCGATGGCGGCGATGGCACCCAGCGCCATTTCGTCGTTACCGGAGATGACGCCCTTGATCTTGCCCTTGTGAGCGGTGAGCATGATTTCCATCTTGTCAGTGCCCTCGGACAGCACCCAGTTTGCGGTCTCCTGCTGCAGCATCTTCATATTCGGGTATTGGTCGAACACCTTGTGGTAGGAGTCGGAACGCACCGGAGCGTTGTTGTCGGTCGGGTTGCCGAAGAGCTCGACATAGTTGCCCTCGAAGTTCATCATCTCAGCGAAATGCTGGCCACCGAGTTCGGCACCCTGAGCGTTGTTGGCGATGATCTGAGCTTTGGCAATGCCCTCTTGCTCGATTTCTGCATTGATCAGGAACACTGGCACACCAGCGTCTGTTGCCTTCTGCACAACGCCGATGGATTCTTTCGCACCAGCGGGATCGAGGACGATTGCCACCGCTTTCTTGGAAAGAGCGGCATCGATCAATTCGGACTGACGCTGGGGATCGTTGTTGTGGGCGTTGATATCGGTGGTGTAACCCAACGCTTCAAGTTCTTTCTGCGCAGTCTCCGACTCCGCGTCCCAGTATGGATTCTCCAACACGGTGGTGATGATCGCCACGTAGCCGCCAGTGGTGCCAGCCGGTGAGGCTGAATCACTGGTGGGTGGGTCCGCCGATGGGGCAGCGGGTGTTGAGCAGCCAGCGATCAGCACGAGGGTGGCTGCGGCAATTAATGCGAGTAACTTACGACGCATCTGTGATTTCCCTTCTTTATGGTTAGCTGCTTGAGGCCGTCTCAGGCAACTTGGGGTTCCCTCCCCCAGCCACCATGCTGGAGTCGGGTTTGGTTGGCGTTGCCGCCGCCGCTGGCCGCCGCTTCAGCCCCTGCTGGAACTGATCGAGCGCGACAGCCGCGATAATGACGAGGCCTTTGATGACTCGCTGCCAGAACTCGGAAACTCCGACAATGACCAGCCCGTCAGACAGGAACCCGATCACGAATGCGCCGATCAAGGTGCCGCGCACAGTTCCCCGTCCACCGGACAGGGCCGCACCACCGATGACCACCGCAGCGATCGCGTTCAGTTCGTAACTTTCACCAGTTTGTGGGGCTGCCGCAG
>JAISCH010000325.1 GCA_031265725.1 Propionibacteriaceae bacterium | reverse complement strand
CGGGGTGGCCGTTGCCGACCTTCTCCACAGCGTCAGCGGCGAGCAGCCGAGCCGTGTCGACGGCGCGGGTGTCGAATTCGTTCCATTCCAAGGGCGCAGACATGACCGGCCTTTCGTGGGGTTAGGTATCAGTTAACGCAAGCCTCAATCTATCGTGTCGCACGCTATCTGGGCACCCTCGTTCGGAGGCCGGGATAGCTGGCCCGGTCACCAGAGCCGGTCACCAAAAACCGGCTATGGCTCGGGGGCTTTTGCGATAGGCGGAGACGGTCGGGTCGCCCGTTATCCAAAAGCGCCAGGGCCGCTGATGCGCCACCGAGACACCGACGCGCGGCCCAGCGGAGATCGGTGGCTCATCGACCCGTGGCGACACCGTGAAGCCTTTCCCGGCGAGCAGTCCCGAGTCGGCCAGCGTCCATCCCATAGCCTGTCCCAGGCATCCGGGGCCCCGCGCCAAAGTGTGATCGGAAGCGTCGTCGTCCCGCGCCCGGCGCTGGCGCGCCAATTCCAGGCCTGCGACGACCTCTCCGGCGCGCAACAGCACCGCCGAGCCCAGGCCACTGCGTTCGCAGACGAAGTTCGCACAGATGTGGATGCCATAGGACAGGTAGCAGTAGAGCGTCCCCGGCTCTCCGAAAAGCGCCTGAGTGGACGCTCGTGGGCCGCCGACCGCGTGGGCGGCCGGATCGCCCGTCCCGGCGTACGCCTCCACTTCAGTCAGCCGGATGGCCACGTCACCGCAACGGATGACCGCGCCGAGCAGCAGCGGCGCGACTTGCAGCACCGGCTGCGCGAAATCGAACACGCTGGCTCTGTCTCACTCCAAGGACCCCGAGTGGGTAAGACTCGGGGTCCTCGTCAATGTCAGTGTCCTGGTCCGGATCAGTTGACCTCGGCCGGATCAGCGGCCAGCCGATGTCCGGTGTCCAACGCCCGGATCGCCGTCAGCTCAGCTTCGCTCAACTCGAAATCGAAAATATCCAGATTGGCTTTTTGATGCTCGAGCGAGTTCGCCTTCGGGAAGATGACCGTCCCCTCTTGGATATGCCAACGCAGGATGACCTGGGCCGGAGTCTTGCCGTGCGCCTGAGCCACAGTCGTCAGCGTGGGAATCTCGTCCAGCTTGAACCTGCCCTGGCCCAACGGGCCCCAAGCCTCGACCTTGATGCCCACCTTGGCCAGATAGGCGCGCAATTCGCGCTGCTGGAAGAGTGGGTGCAATTCGACCTGGTTGACCGCTGGAGTGACTGTCGCATTGGCAGCCAGCTGCTCCAGGTTCTCTATCATGAAATTCGACACCCCGATTGCCTTGGCTTGGCCCGCACGGTAGAACTCCTCGAATTCCAACCAGGTCTGGACGAATTTGCCCAGTTTCGGCATCGGCCAGTGGATCAGGTACAAATCGACATAATCCGAATCCAGCATCTCCAAGCTGCGATTGAACGCGCCTTTGACATCTCCGGTCCGGTGGTCGACATTGCTGAATTTAGTTGTGATAAATAACTCGTCACGGGCCAATCCGGAGGCTTTGATCGCCTTCCCGACCTCGGTCTCATTGTGATAGCCGGTCGCAGTGTCGATGTGTCGATAGCCCAGCTCAAGGGCTTGCTCCACATTCGCCTGTGTGGTGGCCGGGTCTACCAGGAACACGCCAATCCCCAATTGGGGGATCTCGGTACCTGAGTTGAGCGCCACTCGCGGAATCAACTCACTCATCTCTTGTCGTCCTCTCATCAGCCATATCTTGGCGGAAGTGAGTCTCACCCTAGCACCATCTAAATAGCTGTTTCCGGCCGCTCAAAACCGCACCGGCTTGGAACAGCGTGCTAAAGTGATTTAGCGACTTTTTGTTGGGGAGGGTTACTAATGTCGTCAATTCTACAAGCCCATAATGTTGAGAAATGTTATGGCACAAAAAATAATCTCACGAAAGCACTCAATGGGATCAGCTTCACAGTTGAGTCCGGTGATTTTGTCGGAATAATGGGAGCATCGGGCAGTGGCAAGACCACTCTGCTCAATTGCATTTCAACTATCGACAGAGCCACTTCCGGGCAGATTTTAATCGCTGGCGAGGATGTGACCGCCATGAGTCAGAAATCGCTGTCCAAGTTTCGCCGGGAGTCGCTGGGTTTCATATTCCAAGACTTCAATCTGCTGGACACCTTGACCGATTATGAGAACATCGCCCTCGCCCTGACCAGTCTGAAGACCCCTGCCCAGCATATCGACAGCAGGGTGAACGAAGTGGCCGGCATACTCGGCATCACTGAGATCTTGGAGAAATACCCCTACCAGATGTCCGGCGGCCAGAAGCAGCGGGTGGCCTGTGCCCGCGCTATCGTCACAAAGCCCTCCTTGGTGCTAGCCGACGAGCCGACCGGGGCGCTGGACTCGAAGTCGGCCAAGGCGCTGCTGGAGAGTTTCCGGCAGTTGGTGCAAGCGCGTGCCGCCACCATCTTGATGGTGACCCATGACGCCTTCTCGGCGAGCTACTGCGACAAAATAATGTTCATCCGAGATGGTCTGTTGTTCCATCAATTGCTGCGCGGCCCCCAAACGCGTAAACAATTCTTTGACCAGATCATTGAAGTCGTGAGCGCATTGGGCGGTGACAGTGATGACCTCGGCTAAGCTGGCTTTCCAAAACGTCAAGAAGAGTTTCCGCGACTACACCATCTATTTCCTGACTTTGACTTTTGGCGTCTGCATTTTCTATATCTTCAACGCATTGGAGAGCCAAGAAGTCATGATGCAGGTGACCAAGAATCAATCCCTGCTATTTCAAGAGCTGAACAAGGTGATGGGTGCCGTCTCGATATTCATCTCCATAATTCTGGGCTTCCTGATAATTTACGCCAACCGCTTCCTGATCAGACGGCGCAAGAAGGAATTGGGCATCTACATGGTCCTGGGCATGGAGAAGGGGAAGATCTCTCACATCCTGATCATGGAGACTGTCTTTGTGGGCATCTTCTCCCTCGCCGCCGGGTTAGTCTTGGGCGTGCTCGTCTCGCAGGGGATGGCCCTGCTCACGGCGAATCTGCTGCAATCGACCATCACCAACTTCATCTTCGTGGTCTCAGCGGACGCCGCGATCAAGACCAGCATCTATTTCGGGCTCATTTTCCTGCTGGTGCTGATCTTCAACACTGTGACGGTCAGTCGGCAGAAGTTGATCGACCTGCTGTATGCCAGCCGGAAAAACGAGTCATTCAAACTGCCCCGCCTCACCCTCTGTGTCGCCATCTTCGCAATCGCTGTCGTCTGCCTGGGCTATGCGTACTGGTCGATGCTCTCCAGGGGCACCCAAGGTTTCTTGGACGGCAGCACGCTCCCGCTGGCCATCCTGCTCGGCGTCCTCGGATCGTTCCTCTTCTTCTTCTCACTGTCCGGCTTCGCGTTGAAGGTCGTCCAACGGTCCAAGGAGCATTATCTGAAGAACCTCAACATGTTCGTCCTGCGGCAATTGAACAGCAAGATAAACACCACCTACATCTCTATGACGATGGTGTGCCTGATGCTGTTCATCTCCATTTCCACGCTCTCCTCCGGCATGGGACTGTCGAACAGCATTTCCAAAGATTTACGCAAGAATGCGCCGTTCGACGCGACTTTCACCACTTTCGCCAAGACGGACGGCAAGGGGAAGCCCACGGCCGACTATCCAGGGATTGACCTGGTCCGCGCCTTTGCGAAAGACGGCGTGCAACTGGATACTTTTGCGAAGAACCAGCTAGCGGTCCGCTATTACACCATAGACAAATCCGTTCCGGTGGAAGTTGCGGAGAATGGTTTCGCCGAGAAAAAAACCCTTGACACCTATCTGATCAAATTATCGGACTTCAACAAGATTTTAGTCAGGGAGAAGCAC
>JAISCH010000200.1 GCA_031265725.1 Propionibacteriaceae bacterium | reverse complement strand
CGGACAGGCTGGGAAGCTCTGTTTTCACGAAAGTTTCTTTTCTAAAGAGGTGCCCCCCCCCCGCCAAAATGGTGTTACCGATTCGTGACAATTCGGTGACTTTTCGTTTGCGAAGACTTCCGTTTTGCGAATTTAAGAGTTAGATTAACCCAGACATTGTTGTCATGAGCCTGCCTTCGGGCAGTTTTTTCTCACTGAAAGGGGACTCTACAGATGAGTTCTGCGCAACAACCAGCACCCCCCACTGGGTCTGGCGAGAGTAAAGAGTATTTTGCGGAAAGATCGCTCAAACAAGGCGCGGGAGGCTGGGTACTGCTAGCTGGCCTCGGTGTCGCCTATGTGCTTTCCGGCGATTTCTCTGGATGGAACGGCGGACTTCACACGGGCGGTTTCGGCGGTCTGTTGATCGCTTTCGTCCTGATGGGCGCGATGTACCTGTTCATGTGTTTCGGCATCGCCGAGATGAGCGCGGCAATGCCGGTCGCCGGTGCGGGCTATTCATTCGCCCGCCGCGCGATGGGCAAGTTCGGCGGTTACGCCACCGGCGTGGCGATCCTGATCGAATACGCCATTGCCCCAGCAGCCATCTGCACCTTCATGGGTGACTACACCAGATCGCTATTCAACTGGGAATTCGACTTTTGGCTCAATGTGGCCATCTACCTGGTCTACTGGATCATCTTCCTCGGCATCCAGTTGATCGGCGCTGGTGAGGCGCTGCGGACGATCTTCGTCATCACGGCCATCGGCATGGTCGCGCTCTTCGTCTATCTGGGCTTCGTGGCCCCGAACTTCGACGCCAGCCAGTTGCTCAACATCCCCGCTGACGCCGGTGACCCGACCGCGTCAGCCTTCCTGCCCCACGGCATGACTGGCACGCTGGCCTCGCTGGTCTGCGGCATCTGGTTCTTCCTCGGCATCGAAGGCGTCCCGGTGGCCGCTGAAGAAGCCAAGGATCCAAAGAAGGACCTGCCGCGCGGCATCATCATCGGCATGTTGATCCTGATCTTCAACGGCGCTATGGTGCTCTTCCTCTCTTCCGGCGCTACCACCACACCAATGGCAGAATGCGGCGGCAACACCGGCTCAGCGTGCATCGGCTACGAGGGCGGCGTTGGCGCTCCATTGATCGTCGCACTGCAAAGCTCCGGTGCTCCGCAATGGGTGGTGCTCTTCCTCAATATCGCTGGCCTGGCTGGCCTGATCGCCTCCTTCTTCTCGTTGATCTACGCCTGCTCACGGCAGTTGTTCGCGCTCTCCCGCGCTGGCTACCTGCCCCGCTGGCTGTCCAAGACCTCCAAGCGCAAGGTCCCGACCCTGTGCCTGCTGGTCCCCGGTGCCATCGGATTCATCCTCGGCGCCTGGCAACAGGACGGTGGCCGGATGATGGATATCGCCGTCTTCGGCGCGACCATCTCCTACGTGATGATGAGCTTCTCCCATGTGCTGCTGCGCCGGAACGCACCCGACCTGGATCGTTCCTACCTCACTCCGGGCGGTGCCATCACCACTGGCATAGCCACTGTGATCGGCGTCATCGCGGTCATCTCGGTGTTCTTCTACGACATGGAGGCCGCGCTTTACACCGCGATCATCTTCATTGGGTTCATGCTTTACTTCCAGTTCTTCTCCAAGGATCATGTCATCGGCAATGCTCCCGAAGAGGAATTCGCCCTGTTGGCCAAGGAGGAAGAAGAACTAGCCTGACGATGCCGGGCCTGCCGCTCACTACGAGCGATAGGCCCAAGCGCTGAGTGCCGTGCTCCGCAAATTGGGGATTGGCGGAGCACGGCCCTAGCGCATAGAGTGGTCCTTTACCGTAAATCCGAGCATGCTCCACTCGCAACGGTGCGAACCTGGAGTTAGAACACTTAAGGAGGTTGTCGATATGATCGGCGATCCGCTCAAGGCAGCCATCTTGAGCATGAAAATCATCCCGAACGTTGACCCAGGCCTGGCCAAGGAATTAGAGATTCCAGAGGGCCACCATTCCCTCGGTCTGTTCACCTGTGACTGCGACGACGTGGGTTACACCGCGTTGGACGAGTCCACCAAGAAGGCCGACGTCAAAGTCGTCTACGCGAAGTCGATGTACGCGGGCGCGGCCAATGCCAACACCAAACTCGCCGGTGAGTTGATCGGCATCATCTCCGGTCCCAACCCGGCCGAGGTGCGCGCCGGACTGAACGCGATCATCGACATGATCGAGAACGAAGCCTGGTTCTTCTCCGCGAACGACGACGACTCCATCTGCTATTACGCCTACACCATCTCCCGCACCGGCTCGTACCTCTCCGAGGCGATAGGCCAGCCCGAGGGCACTCCCATCGCCTATCTGATCGCCCCTCCCGAGGAAGCGATCTACGGCTTGGACGCCGCGTTGAAGGCTGCCGAAGTGGAAATGGGGGTCTTCTACGGACCGCCGAGTGAGACCAACTTCGGCGGAGCGTTGCTTTACGGCGAGCAGAGCGCCTGCAAGGCCGCCTGCAACGCCTTTGCCGAAGCGGTGAATTTCGTCGCCGCGCACCCGACTGAGTACTAGCGCTGACTGCGATTCGGAAGAAATATGCAAGCCATCGGAATGATTGAGACCAAGGGTCTGGTCGCCTCGATTGAGGCCGCCGACGCCATGGTCAAGGCCGCCAACGTCAGCCTGCGCACTCAAGAGCAGGTCGGCGGCGGCCTGGTGACTGTCATAGTGACCGGCGAGGTGGGCGCTGTGAAAGCGGCCACCGACGCTGGTGCGGCAGCAGCGGCGCGAGTGGGTGATTTGCTCAGTGTGCATGTCATCCCC
>JAISCH010000188.1 GCA_031265725.1 Propionibacteriaceae bacterium | reverse complement strand
GCCAGCCCCAGCCTGCGTCCCGCCTGCAAAGAAGCCGTGGGAATGATCCGCCGCAGCGTAGTAGACGCCAACTATCAGGACTGACCGCGAAGCGTTCGAATGAAATAGTTTTGCGGCTGCCCGATATGGGTCGCTGGGACAAGGTGGCCTTATCGTGGTGGCAGCAGCCTGTGTCGCTCTTTCAGCGGTAGGCTTTGGCGACATGCGAGCATGGCGAGCGGTTGAAGTGACGAGGCTGCCCGGAAAGGGTGGGCCAGTTGTTGTTTTCGACTCGGTGACAAAGCAACGGATGGCGGTCGGCCCGGCGACGGGCACGGCGAGGCTGTACGCCTGCGGCATCACTCCCTATGACGCCACCCATCTCGGCCATGCTTTCACCTATGTGTCCATCGACCTGCTGCACCGGGTCTGGCTGGACGCCGGGTTGGAGGTCGGCTATGCGCAGAACATAACCGATGTGGACGACCCGTTGCTGGAACGAGCGGCGGCTACCGGGGTGGACTGGCGCGAGTTGGCCACCGCGCAGATCGACCTGTTCCGTTCGGACATGGAGGCGCTGCGGGTGCTGCCACCGGGCAGCTATCGCGGGGTCGTGGAGAGCATGGGCGAGGTGACGGCGCTGATCACTGAGCTAATCCGGCGCGGCGCTGTCTACCAAGTGGCTGGGGAGCACCCGGATTGGTACTTCTCGGTCGAGTCCGATCCGGCTTTCCTGGCCGGCCGCGACCTGGCCGTCGACCTGCCCGTCTTCGCTGAACGGGGCGGCGATCCGGACCGGCCTGGGAAGCGGCATAAGTTGGACCCGCTGGTCTGGCGGGCCGAGCGTCCGGGAGAGCCGAGTTGGGATTCGCCGGTCAACGCGACTGGCTCCGCAACGTCTGAGGGCCGGGGACGGCCGGGCTGGCATGTGGAATGCGCGGCTATCGCCCTCAAAGCGCTGGGAGCGGATTTCGATGTGCAGGCCGGTGGCAGCGACCTGGCCTTCCCGCACCATCCGATGTGCGCCGCCCAAGCGGAGCAGGTCACTGGCCAGCCCTTCGCCAAGGCGTACCTGCACACCGGCATGGTCGGCCTCGACGGGGAGAAGATGAGCAAGTCGAAAGGCAACCTGATCTTCGTCCACAAATTGATCGCCGCTGGCAGCGATCCGATGGCGATCCGGTTGCTGCTGCTCGACCACCACTACCGAAGCGATTGGGAATATAGCGCAGACGCCTTGGCGGCAGCCGCCCAAAGGCTGGAGCGCTGGAGAAATGCGGTCGTAAACGCGGGGAGCACCGCTGCCGTCCACGGCTCACCGACGGCTGTTCAGCGCGCTGCCCAACTGGTCGAGGACATTCGGACGGCACTCGCCGACGACTTGGACGCGCCAACTGCGCTGGCTGCTGTGGACGAGTGGGCGGAAGCGGCGAATGGCGATCCTAAAGCCGCTGCCTTGGCCGGGCGAGCCGTGGATGCGCTGTTGGGCGTACACCTTGGGTAGACTCGGCATTTGTGAGCAAGTCATTCGAGGAATTATTCAGCTATGTGAAAGATCGCGCCGCCACCCGTCCGGAGGGTTCGGGAACAGTCCGGGCCTTGGACGCTGGCGTTCACGCGATAGGCAAGAAGATCGTTGAAGAGGCGGCGGAAGTGTGGATGGCCGCTGAGTACCAGAGCAAAGAAGAGGCGGCTGAGGAGATCAGCCAATTGCTCTACCATCTGCAAGTGATGATGCTCTGCTTAGGGCTGGAGCTTGAAGACATCTACGAATATCTGTGAGGCGGCCATGTCAGCGAATCCTGGGTCTTCCGAGAGCGGAATCTTGAAAGTAGCCGTGCCGAATAAGGGCTCGTTGGCTGAGGCCTCGGCACAGATGCTGCGCGAGGCCGGCTATCGTCAACGCAGCGATCCCAAAGAGTTGGTGCTGCTCGACGAGGTCAACGCGGTGGAGTTCTACTATCTGCGCCCGCGTGATATCGCGGTCTATGTGGGGGAGGGGACTCTCGACGTCGGAGTGACCGGGCGGGATATGCTGCTCGACTCCGCCGCCGAGGCCGACGAGGTGCTGGAATTGGGCTTCGGGGAGACCCGTTTCCGTTTCGCCGCTCCCGAGGGCTCCAAGCTGGACGTGTCCGGCCTCGACGGGAAACGGATAGCGACCAGCTATCCCGGCCTGGTGCGGGCCTTCCTGAACAGAGCCGGGGTGCGGGCCCGGCTGATCACCTTGGACGGTGCCGTCGAGTCGTCGGTCCGGCTGGGAGTGGCCGATGTGATAGCCGATGTGGTGGAGACCGGCTCGACATTGCGCCGCGCCGGGCTGGAGCTTTTCGGGGAGCCGTTGCTGGTGTCCCAGGCCATCCTCATCCAGCGTCGCCCGGTGCTGGCGTCGGCGGCCACCGAATTGCTGCTGCGCAGACTGAACGGAGTCATCGCCGCCCGTACCTATCTGATGGTTGACTACAACGTCCCCAAGGCCAAGCTGGACGCGGCGATCAAGATAACCCCAGGGCTGGACTCGCCCACCGTCTCCCCATTGGCGCAATCGGGTTGGGTGGCTGTCCGGGCGATGATCCCACGCCTCGACTCGCAGCAGATCATGGACGCCTTGTGGGATGTCGGCGCGGAGGCTATTTTGGTCACTAATATTCACGCCTGCCGGTTGTGAGGAGGCATCGTGGCCTGGAAGTCCTGGAATGGCCGAGTTCGCGGCATCGCTGTCATGGCACTGGTTTTGGGGCTGTCCGTCGCCGGATGCACAGCCGACTCCCGGATCCAGGTGGCGAGTCCGGGCGGTCAAACCGATCCAACGGCAGTCGCCAGCCCTGTCGTCGGCACGCCCGCCGATTCAGCGTCGCCGACCGTATCCGTCACTCCGAGCCCTTCCGCTTCGCGCACACTGACCCCGACTCCCACCGCGCAACAGACCGCTAGCGCGAAGCCGGTGGCCAGCGCGAAGCCGAAACCGACTCCGAAGCCGGG
>JAISCH010000157.1 GCA_031265725.1 Propionibacteriaceae bacterium | reverse complement strand
TCTTCCTCTGCGTCTGTGGTTCGGACACCGGTGGATACGCGCTCGGCGCGACCCTGGGCAAGCATCAATTGGCACCGAAGATCTCCCCGAAGAAGACTTGGGAGGGGCTGATCGGATCGGTGCTGCTGGCCAGCCTGGTCGGCGCGTTGATGGCCCATTTCGTCTTGGGCGCGGCTTGGTGGATCGGGGTCGTCCTGGCGCTCGTCATCACCTTCTTCAGCACTGTCGGTGACCTCATCGAATCGCTGATCAAGCGGGACATCGGCATCAAGGACATGTCATCATTCCTGCCTGGGCATGGGGGAGTCATGGATCGGCTCGACTCGATCTTGATCGGCATCCCGGCCGGTTGGCTGTTCTTCACCCTGACCGGCCTATGAGCCGGGGGCTGACTCCCGCCGAGGAGCGTGAACTCGCTGAGTTGGATGCCCATGCCGAGGCGGGCCGCGCGTTGCCGCTGGTGCTGGAGGCTCCCCGGCGGGGCAGACGACCGCTGCATTGGCTGGATTTGGACGCCGCCGCGCAACTGCGGGCTGTCGCCGATCTCGGCCTGCCCAGCTTCCGGGCCAGCCAGTTGAATCGGCACTTGCTCGTCCGGAACGCATTCGACCCACAGGATTGGACCGACATACCCAAAGCTGACCGGAGCCTGCTGGCGGAGGCTCTGCTGCCCGGATTGCTCAGCAAGGTGCGCGAGTTGCGCACCGATTCCGGGACCACCGTGAAGACGCTTTGGCGCTTGGGCGACGGTGCATTGGTGGAGAGTGTTTTGATGCGTTACGGCGTGCCGGGCATCCGTTCGTCTGGGAGCGGACGGATGCGGACGACGGTCTGCGTCTCGTCCCAGGCGGGGTGCGGGATGGCCTGTCCCTTCTGCGCCACCGGACAGGGCGGCTTGAGACGCAACCTGACCACTGCGGAGATCATCGCCCAGGTTATTCGGGCTGGGCGGCAATCGCTATTGGCGCCGACCGATCCCGTCCCCAGCCCGGCTCAGACTGACTCGGACGAATCGTCCCCGGAACTGCCGTTGCCCGGTGGTTCGCGGAAGCTGTCCAATGTCGTCTTCATGGGGATGGGGGAGCCGCTGGCCAACTATTCGGCGGTGCTGGCGGCGATCCGGCGTATCGTCGCTCCAGCGCCCGATGGCAGTGGTGTCTCAGCGCGCGGCGTAACGGTCTCGACCGTGGGCTTGGTGCCAGCAATCGACAAACTTGCCAGCGCCGGGCTGCCCTTGACGCTCGCGCTCAGTCTGCATGCCCCCGACGACGAGTTGCGCGACGAATTGTGCCCGCTCAACACCCGCTACCCGGTGGCCGAGGTCTTGTCAGCCGGTTACCGCTACTTCCAGGCAACCTCGCGGCGGGTATCGATCGAATACGCCCTGATCAAGGCGGTGAACGACCAGCCCTGGCGGGCCGAGTTGCTTGCCGACAAACTGAGACGCTCCGGGGATTACCGCTGGACGCATGTGAACCTGATCCCGCTCAATCCGACCCCAGGCTCGAAGTGGACGGCCTCGTCCAAAGCCGCCCAAGCCGATTTCGCCGCCCGGTTGGAACGCCGTGGCCTGCAAGTCACCGTGCGGGACACCCGAGGCCGGGAGATCAGCGGAGCCTGCGGCCAATTGGCCGCCCAGGACTGATAGCCGCTGTCGTTGGCGGAGGGCTGTAAAGCTATCCGGAATTGATCGTTTCCTTGACTGGACACTCAGCTCGATAGACTCCACGGGTGAGTAAAGCTATTGGGACGCCATTGTCGGCTAATGCCACCAAGGTGATGCTGCTCGGCTCGGGAGAGTTGGGCAAGGAAGTGGTCATCGCATTGATGCGGCTGGGCGTGGAGACTATTGCGGTTGATCGCTATGCTGACGCTCCGGCGCAGCAGGTCGCGCACCGTTCGTACACCATCGACATGACTGATCCGGCGGCGATCCGGGATTTGGTGCTCCGGGAGAGACCCGACTTGCTGGTGCCGGAGATCGAGGCCATCGCCACCGATGAATTGCTGCGGATCGAGGCGGAGCAGTTGGCCACGGTGATCCCCACGGCCCGGGCCACCCGGCTGACGATGAACCGCGAGGGAATCCGCAGATTGGCGGCTGAGGAGTTGGGCCTGCCGACCTCTCCCTACCGCTTCGCCGACTCGCTGGACCAGGTGCGGGACGCGCTGCGCGAAATCGGCTATCCGGCAGTGATGAAGCCGGTCATGTCGTCATCGGGTCACGGCCAGTCGGTGATCAGGACTGCGGATGACGTGGGACCGGCCTGGGATTACGCCCGATCCGGTGGCCGGGTGGCGACCACGCGGGTGATCGTGGAGGGATTCGTCGCTTTCGACTACGAGATCACCCAACTCACCGTCCGGGCCAAGGGGCCGTCCGGCGCGGTGGAGACCTACTTCTGTGAGCCGGTCGGCCATCGGCAGGTCGACGGCGACTACGTGCAGTCCTGGCAGCCGCAACCGATGCCCGACGCCGCTAAAGCGGAGGCGCGCCGGGTGGCTGAGGCGGTGACTGGAGCTTTGGGCGGCTTGGGCATCTTCGGGGTGGAGCTATTCGTCCAGGGCGACCAGGTGTTGTTCTCCGAGGTCAGCCCGCGCCCGCACGACACCGGCATGGTGACGATGGCCACCCAGCGGCTGAGTGAATTCGAGCTGCACGCGCGGGCGATCCTCGGCCTGCCGGTCGATGTTGCCCTGCGGCGGCCGGGCGCGTCGGCGGTCATCTATGGCAAATTCGACGGCGGCCCGGTCAGCTATCCAGGCGTCGCCGCCGCCCTGGGCATCCCAGAGACGGATATTCGCCTCTTCGGCAAACCCATCGCCGCCCTCCCGCACCGCCGAATGGGAGTCGCCATCGCCACCGCCGACGATGTGGACACCGCCCGGCAACGAGCCGACCTGGCCGCCAGCCTGGTCCGGCCGCAGTTGGCTTCCCAAAGTGGTTGAAAGGAACTTGCTTATGCGTGACGTGGTTATCTTGGGCAGCACCGGGTCGATAGGGACTCAGGCGGTCGAAGTGGTTCAGGCCAATCCGGGTTTGTTCCGGGTGGTTGGGCTGGCAGCGGGTGGTTCGCGGTTGGCGACGTTGATCGACCAGGCCAGAAGTTTGCGGCCCAAGATTGTCGCGGTCAGTGACGAGGCGGGCGCGGCGCAATTGCGGCAGGCCGTCCCCGGAGTGGCGGTCTGGGGAGGGGACGGCGCGGCCAGCAGGCTCGCCGGTGTCGAGTGCGACGTGGTGCTGAACGGCATCACCGGGGCGGTCGGACTGCTGCCCACCCTGGCCGCTTTGGCGGCTGGGACGACATTGGCGCTGGCCAACAAGGAGTCGCTGGTGATCGGCGGTGCCCTGGTCACCGACGCGGCGAAGCCGGGCCAGATCGTCCCAGTGGACTCGGAGCATTCCGCGCTCGCGCAGGCGTTGCGGTCCGGACGGGCGAACGAGGTGCGCAAACTTATCCTCACCGCCTCCGGGGGACCGTTCCGGGGGATGACCACCGATCAGTTGCGGAACGTCACGGTGGCGCAGGCGTTGGCTCATCCCACCTGGGACATGGGCCGGGTGGTGACGATCAACTCCGCCACCCTGGTCAACAAAGGCCTGGAGTTGATCGAGGCCTGGCTGCTCTTCGGCGTCGGACTGGACGATATTCAGGTGGTGGTGCATCCGCAGTCGGTGGTGCACTCGATGGTGGAATTCCGCGACGGCTCCACTATCGCCCAATGCTCGCCGCCGAATATGAGGCTCCCGATCGCTTTGGGCTTGAGCTGGCCGCAGCGGATCGCCGACGCGGCCCCTGCTTGCGACTGGTCGCAGGCAGGGGAGTGGACCTTCGAGCCGTTGGACTCCAACACCTTCCCAGCGGTGGAACTGGCCCGCAGAGTGGGCAAATACGGCGGCGGCTTCCCAGCGGTCTACAACGCGGCCAACGAGGTGGCGGTGGACGCCTTCTGCGCGGGCGAATTGGGGTTCACCCAGATAGTTTCGGTAGTGGCAGGTACTGTTGATGCGTACGCCGCGTGGACCGCGTTCCAGCCGGGAGCGAAGCCGATGTCCCCGCACACGGTGGACGATGTGCTAGCCGCTGACACCTGGGCCAGGCAGGCGGCAGCGGAACTTATAGCTGGCAGGAGCTGAGATGGACTGGTTGGGCACGATTGTTTACGCTTTGATTTTCTTCACCCTAATCATGCTCTCAGTCGCGTTGCACGAGGTCGGCCATATGGTGCCGGCGAAGCTGTTCGGGGTTAAGGTCCCGCGCTACTTCGTGGGTTTCGGGCCGACGATCTTCTCTCGCAAGATCGGGGAGACCGAGTACGGGCTGAAGGCGTTCCCGCTCGGCGGTTTCGTGTCGCTGCTGGGCATGTATCCTCCCGGATCGAAGCGCTATGGCAAGCCGTCGCGGCTGATGGAATTTGCCGACGCTGCCCGGGCGCAGGAGTGGGAGGACATCTCTGATCAGGATGTCATCGACGAGCGGCTGGTCTATCAGAAGAAGACCTGGCAAAAGGTCGTCATCATGTTCGGCGGCCCGCTGATGAATATTTTGATCGCCTTCATGCTCTTCTGGGGGATCACCGCTGGCTACGGTGTTTGGCGGGCGCAGCCGGTGATCTCCGCAGTGCAGGACTGTGTGAAGACGTCCAGCGACACCTCGACCACCTGTACTGACGCGGACCCGGCCACTCCCGCCGCCCAGGCCGGTGTCAGACCCGGCGACCGGATCGTTGAATTCAACCAGGTGCCGATCACCGACTATGCGCAGTTGACCGAGTTGATCCGGGCCAATCTGGACCAGGCGGCCAATATCGTCGTCGAACGCGACGGTGCCCGGCTGGAATTGGCGACGGTCCACACCATGATCAACCAGGTGGCTGACGAATGGGATCCCACTGCCACAGTCTCGGCTGGCTTCCTCGGCGTCGTGCCCACGCAGGAATTGGTCAAAGGCGGCCCGGTGCAGGCCTTGGGCGATATGTGGACGATGACCAAGCAGAGCGCTGTCGCGTTGGCCAAGTTCCCGGTCAGCGTGTATTACGTGGCTGCCGACATGGTCACTGGACAGCCGCGCAGCATCTCCTCACCGATGAGCATTGTGGGGGCGAGTTGGATAGCCGGAGAGGTGGTGACCGCAGAAGGCGTGGCTCCGGAGGCGAGAGTGATGATGTTCGCCTCGCTGCTGGGCTCGATAAACCTCTTCCTGGCGATTTTCAATCTGGTGCCGCTGCCGCCGCTCGACGGCGGGCATATCGCTGGCGCGCTCTATGAGTGGTTGCGCCGCAAAGTCGCCGCGTTGCGCGGCAAGCTGGACCCCGGTCCCTTTGACACCGCCAAGCTGCTGCCGGTCGCCTATGGCATGTGGGCCTTCCTGCTGTTGTGCGGAATAGTCCTGATCGTTGCCGACGTGGTCAACCCACTACGGCTATTCTGATGAGTGTGAAGCTGGGGATGCCGACACTGCCGCCGCCGGTGCTGGCCGTTCGGAGACGAACTCGTCAGGTCCGAGTCGGCAAGGTGCTGGTCGGCGGGACGGCCGCCATCTCGGTGCAGTCGATGACGACCACCAAGACCACCGATATCGACGGCACGCTGCGGCAGATAGCCGAACTGACCGCCGCTGGTTGCGATATCGTCCGGGTGGCCGTGCCCAGCCAGGACGATGTGGACGCCCTCCCGCAGATCGTTGAACGCAGTCGGATTCCGGTGATCGCCGACATCCATTTCCAGCCCAAATATGTCTTCGCCGCCATCGCGGCCGGGTGCGCTGGGGTGCGGGTGAATCCCGGCAATATCCGGGCCTTTGACGACCAGGTCGGAGAGATCGCCCAGGCCGCCACAGCGGCAGGGGTGAGCCTGCGCATCGGGGTGAACGCCGGGTCCCTCGACCGGAGGCTGCTGCAGAAGCACGGCTCGGCGACGCCGGAGGCGCTGGTGGAGTCGGCGCTGTGGGAGGCCAGCCTCTTCGAAGAGGTCGGTTTCCGCGATTTCAAGATTTCGGTGAAACATCACGATCCGGTGGTGATGGTGCGGGCCTACCAACTCTTGTCCGAGGCCTGCGACTATCCCTTGCATCTGGGAGTGACCGAAGCTGGTCCAGCCTTTCAGGGCACGGTCAAATCCAGCGTCGCTTTCGGCGCGCTGCTGGCGCAGGGGATTGGTGACACCATCCGGGTGTCGCTGTCCGCCCCGCCAGTCGAGGAGGTCAAGGTCGGGGTCAAGATTCTGGAATCCCTCAACCTACGTCCCCGGCAGTTGGAGATCGTCTCCTGCCCCTCTTGCGGCCGGGCGCAAGTCGATGTCTACACCCTGGCCGAGGAAGTCACCAGCGGTTTGGCCGATCTCAAAGTGCCATTGCGCGTCGCGGTGATGGGTTGTGTGGTGAACGGGCCGGGTGAGGCCAGGGAGGCTGATCTGGGCGTTGCCTCCGGGAACGGGAAGGGACAGATCTTCGTCCGGGGCGAGGTGCTGAAGACAGTGCCGGAGGACCAGATAGTCGAGACTCTGCTGAGCGAGGCGAACCGGCTGGCCGCCGAATTGCCCAGTGACCAGCAGGGCGGTGTGCAGGTGATAATCGGACGATGAGAGCGAGAATCCTGACCTCGGCCGACACTGACCAGGTGAGGCGCATCCTGCGTGCCGATCCGGTGGGCAATATCTTCGTGTCCTCCAGGGTCGAGGCCGGTGTGCTCAATCCGCACACACCTGGGATGCTCTGGGGTTGGCCGTCCGCCGAGATTCATTCGATTCTGCACGTCGGACAGAATATGGTGCCGGTCGCCGCCGACCGGGTTGCGATAGCGGCATTCGCGGAAGTCGTCGGAAGGCGTCGTTCGTCGCAGGCGATCCTGGGTCCGGCGGGCCAGGCGTTGCCGCTCTGGACGGCGCTGTCG
>JAISCH010000103.1 GCA_031265725.1 Propionibacteriaceae bacterium | reverse complement strand
GCACCCGATCCACAGCCCAACCTTTGCCGATGGCACCCAAGTCAATATCTGCTCCCGCTGGCAGCCGCCAGACACCCGGGTCCACCCGCAGCACGAGCCCGTGTCCGCGCATGATGTCGAAAGCGCCGAAAGTGGCTTGGCGAAGTCCCTCGGCGCGCAACAGCAACCGGTCGGTGTCCGCACAGACTTGGACCGGCTGTCCATCGGCCGCATTGAGCCGGGCTACGTCGGAGCGCGGCCGGAAGATGGACAACTGGCCTTCCAACTGGTCGGTCAGCTCCACGGCCCGGTCCAAAGCGACGGCGGCGTCCGGCCCGCTCGCTGAGAGCGAGACGACTGTGCCCATGGCGACAAAGAAGGTGCTGGCTTGTTCGGTGGTCAACGCGGTCATCTCAACTCCTCGCCTTCGCCAGCGCGTCGGCCACTGCCGCCACGAAGCTCTGATAGCTGACGGACGCCCCGGTCACCACGTCCACTTGGCTCAGGTCGTCGACCTGCTCCAATTGTTCGGCATAGGTGATCTGGGCGGCTACCGCCCGCTGGGCCTGCTCATAAAGCTGGGGCACCATGACCTGACCGCCGACTTTGCCGTATTCGGCGTCTTTCACACTGCCATCGGACTGCCGGACCAGGAATGAGACCCGGACGATGTCCCCGCCAGCGATGGTCAATTCCACCTCGCCGGTGGCTCCCAGCGCATCGACAGGGCTGACCCCGGAATATGTTCCGTCCCGGAAATCCCCGCTGCGGACATCGGTGTTCGCCTTCAGGCTCTCCAGGTCCGTCGCGCAACCGGCGAACGTCTCCATCCCGATCAACGCCCCGGCGATCAGCACGGATTTGGCCAGCCGGTTCATCCGACGATCCGACCGTGGTCGAGGGTGATGAGACGTTCGCCCAGCGCGGCTACCTTCGGATCGTGGGTGACGACGATCAGCGTCGTCCCCTCGGCGTGGAGCTGGCCGAAGAAGTCCAGCACCCGCTGCTCGTTGTCCTCGTCCAGGTTGCCGGTGGGCTCGTCGGCCAGGACGAGTTTGGGATAGTTGATCAGCGCGCGGGCCACACAGACCCGCTGCTGCTCGCCGCCAGACAGTTGATGTGGCAGATGCTTCGCCCGCTCCGCCAGCCCCACCCGTTCCAGCGCGGCCAGCGCCTCGCCCTCGTCCGGAAGCGAGTGGTAGTACTGGGCGACCATGATGTTCTCCACAGCGGTCAGGTGTGGGATCAAGTGGAAACGCTGGAAGATCAGCCCGACGGTCTCCCGGCGGATCCGGGTCAATTCCCGCCCGCTGGCGGTGCCGAGGTCGTGCCCGTCTAGGATCACCTGTCCGGAGGTGGGTGTGTCGAGGCAGCCGACTAGATTCATCAGCGTGGTCTTCCCGGAACCGGACGGCCCCATCACCGACAGCCACTCACCGGCTTCGACGTGGAGCGAGACCTCCTTCAGCGCACGGAGTTGCCCGTAGGCCTTGGTCACCGATTCGAGTTTGAGCATCATTCCCCTCTCAGCACTATCGCCGGACTCACTGAAGCCGCCCGGCGCACCGGTGGATACCCAGCGGCGACGGCCACCAACACCGACCCCAGTACCGCTGCCGGGAGCAGCGGCCAGGAGATCGTCAAGGCCCGTCCGAAGACTTGGAAACTCACCGCCGCCGCCAGGCCCACCCCGGCGAGCATTCCCAGCACCCCGCCGATGATCCCCAGCAGCAGTCCCTCGGTGAGGAATTCGCGGCGCACCGACCCATTGGTCGCGCCGAGGGCCTTCTTCAACGCGATCTCGGTCTGTCGTTCAGCGACCAGCGCCAGCATCGTCGTTGCCACGGTGATAGCGGTGAGGGCGAGTACCACGACACTGACCACGGCCAGCATCGAATTGAGCGTGCTCTGCACTTTCGCCTCCGCGCTGGCCAACCGTTTCACCGGCTCGGCCTGCGACCCATCGACCGCCGCTGCGGCACGCTCCGCGATGATCGCCAAATCTTCCGTACCGGCCACGACGGAGTATTCGACTAGATCAATCGCACCCGGATCGCCGAATAGCTCAGCCGCCAATGTCTGTGTGATCACTAGCTGGCTGTCTTCGGCTCCTCCGGTGGAGAGCGTGCCGACGACCTGGACCCGCACTTCATTGGCGGGAGCAGGAGCGACGGTCGAGGGCGCAGGAGATTGGGGTGTGGGTGTCGGCTCGGCGGGGGAGTCCATCGCGGTGAGCGTCATCGCAGCTCCTGGCGACAGTTGCATCGCCTCGGCGATGTCCCGTCCCACCAGCACCTGTGCGCCCTGGGGGAGCGCTCCGCTGACCGACCAATAGGGACGCGCGCTGAGCACGGTCAGCGGGTCGATGGCGACCACTGGGATGCCCTGCTGCCGCACTTGGACGATCTCATAGCGATAAGTGGACTGTCCGGCGAGCTCGACCCCGCCCAGTGCGGCGTCGAGGCTGGGCAATTCGGCCGCGCTGAGCCGTCCGGTCTCGGCGGTGACCACCAGATTGGCCCCATAGGATCGCAGTTGGCGGCTGAGTTGGGCGTCCAAGTCGAAAGAGATGGACGCCAGCGCGGTGAGGGTGGTCGCGCCCACTCCGATAGCCAGCGCGGCGATGAAAGCGCGCGAACGCCGGCGCAACAGCGACGCCAGCAGCATCCGCCAGAAGAGCTTACGAGAGGCTTGGGGACTTCTAGCCATTGTGCAACACCTCCGCTGGGCGCAGCTTGCGCAGCATCCGGATGGCTGGCCAGGA
>JAISCH010000014.1 GCA_031265725.1 Propionibacteriaceae bacterium | reverse complement strand
GAGGCTATCGCCTGGCATCTGCTGGACGAGTTGAAGCCGAAAATCCCGGTGAAGCGAATGGTCTTCCATGAGATCACCGAAGAGGCCATCCGGGACGCGGTCGACAAGACCCGTGACTTGGACATTGATTTGGTGGACGCCCAAGAGACGCGGCGAATCTTGGATCGCCTCTATGGCTACGAGGTCTCCCCGGTGCTGTGGAAGAAGGTGATGCCGAAGCTGTCCGCTGGCCGCGTGCAGTCAGTGGCTACCCGGCTGCTGGTCGACCGGGAGCGGGAGCGGATCGCCTTCCAGTCGGCCGACTACGCCGATGTCGAAGCGATTCTCGGCGCTGGAGCGGACGCCGAACCCCCTACGTTCAGCGCTAAGGTCATCGCTTTGAGCACCAGCCGGATCGCCACCGGCCGCGATTTCGACTCAACTGGAAAATTGCTCAAACCTGAATTGCTGCAGTTGGATTTGGCCGCCGCGCAGAGCCTCGCCGATGTGCTGGCCACCGCGAGTTTCGCCGTCAACTCGGTGGAGTCAAAGGGCTACTCGCGGCGTCCCTACGCGCCGTTTAGGACCACCACTTTGCAGCAAGAGGCTGGCCGGAAGCTCGGCTTCACCGCCCAGCGCACCATGTCGGTGGCCCAAGAGCTGTACGAGCGCGGCTTCATCACCTATATGCGCACCGACTCGGTGACACTCTCCAATACCGCGACCGAAGCGGCCCGGAAGAAGGTAAAAGAGCTATACGGCGGGCAATACCTTCCGGAACGGCCCCGGGTCTACACCTCCAAAGTCAAGAACGCGCAGGAGGCGCACGAGGCGATCCGTCCCGCTGGTGACTTCCAACCGCCACAAAAGACCGGCCTCAGCGGCGACCAGTACAAGCTGTACGAACTGGTTTGGAAGCGCACCATAGCCTCGCAGATGAAGGACGCCGAGGGGCAGACCATCTCGGTCAAGATCGGGGCCACTCTGCCGCAGCGTTTCACGCTGGAGGCGCAGGGGAAGAGCATCGACGCCGGGCGGGCGACATTGGCCGCCAGCGGCCGGACGATCACTTTCGCCGGATTCCTGGCCGCCTACGTCGAATCTGTGGACGACGACCAATTGACCGACGACGAACAGGCCCGGCTGCCGATCCTGGTTGACGGCCAACCGCTCACCGGGGAGTCCTTCACCCCGGCCGCGCACCAGACCAGACCCCCGGCCCGCTACACCGAGCCGTCGCTGGTGGCCAAATTGGAGGAATTGGAAATCGGGCGTCCCTCCACCTATGCCGCGATCATCCGGACGATCACCGCCCGCGACTACGTTTTCAAGAAGGGACAGGCGCTGGTCCCGACCTGGCTGGCTTTCGCGGTCACCCGGCTGTTGGAAGAGCACTTCTCCAAACTGGTCGACTACAAATTCACCGCCCAGATGGAGGAAGACCTGGATGAGGTCGCCAACGGCAACGCCGCCCGGCTGGCCGTGCTGACCGATTTCTATTTCGGTGACGGCGGCCTGCAAGCCCTGACCAACGACTTGGGCGACATCGACGCCCGCAGGCTGTCCACCTTCCCCATCACCGACGATATCGACCTGCGGGTGGGACGTTACGGCACCAATATCGAGGACCATGACGGGCACCGCGCCAGCGTCGATCCGGAGTTGCCGCCCGATGAGCTGACCGCGCAGTACGCCCAGGAATTGCTGGACCGTCCAGCCGACGCCGAACGCCCGGTGGGGACCGATCCGGCGACCGGCTATCCGATAGTGGCCCGGGACGGGCGTTACGGGCCTTATGTGACCCAGGTGCTTCCCGAGGACGCACCCAAGTCGGCCAAGCCGAAGACTGCCTCGTTGTTCAAGTCGATGTCGGTCGACTCGGTCACCTTGGAACAAGCCGTCGCACTGCTCAGCCTGCCCAGGACTCTCGGCAAAGCCGCTGACGGCGAGGAGATAACCGCACAGAATGGCCGCTATGGGCCGTATCTGAAGAAGGGCAGCGACTCGCGCTCGTTGGAGGCCGAGGAACGAATCTTCAGCATCACCTTGCCAGAGGCGGAGGCTGTCTACGCCCAGCCGAAGGTACGCGGGCGCAGCGCGGCTGCCGGACCCTTGCGCGAGTTCGGGGCCGACCCGGCGACCGGCAATCCGATAGTGCTCAAGGATGGCCGGTTCGGGCCGTATGTCACTGATGGGCAGACCAACGCCACCCTGCGGCGCAGCGACTCAGTGGAGGCGATGACGCTGGAACGCGCCGCCGAATTGCTGGCTGACAAGCGCGCCCAACCGCCTCGGGCAGCCCCGAAGCGGCGTGCCGGGACCGGAACTCGGACTAAGAAGAAGTAGCAAGTGACTGGGGCGTTCATCGTCTTCGAGGGCGGCGACGGGGTGGGCAAGTCCACCCAAGTCAGGCTGCTGGTCGATTGGTTGCGCGCCCAAGGCCGGGAAGTCGTGCCCACTTTTGAGCCGGGGGCGACTGTGGTCGGGGCGGCGATCCGCTCGATCCTGCTGAGCAAGGAGTCTGGCGAGTTCTCACCCCGCGCCGAGGCGTTGCTCTACGCCGCCGACAAAGCCAGCCACGTCGCTGAAGTGGTCCGTCCGGCCATGAGCCGGGATGCGGTGGTGGTCTGCGACCGTTACCTGGACTCGATGATCGCCTATCAGGGCGCGGGTCGGGTGCTCGAGATCGCTGAAGTGGAGGCGATCGCCAATTGGGCGACCGGCGCGTTGCTGCCAGGGCTGACCATCCTGCTCGACCTGGACCCAGCCGAGGCGATGGCAGCTATCACCGACAAAGACCGCCTCGAATCCGCTGGCGCTGACTTCCATCTGCGGGTACGGCAGCATTTCCTCGAATTGGCCGCCCGCGATCCGCAACGCTACCTCGTCCTGCCCGCCCGGCTGCCCATCACCGAGCTAGCCGCCACTATCCAACGACGTGTCGCGGCCCTGTTGGCTGGCGAACAGCAAAATGTCGGTGGCTCGTGACAGACTTGACCTGTGCCTAAGACGAGTCTTGACGGAGTGTGGGCTGATTTAGTCGGCCAAGAGAAGCTGGTGGCCACCCTGCGCCGGGCTGTGGCCGGAGAGCCGCACGCCATGACCCATGCCTGGCTGTTCGTCGGCCCGCCCGGCTCTGGCCGCTCGAACGCCGCCAAAGCCTTCGCCGCCGCATTGCAGTGCCCCCAGGGCGGCTGCGGCAAATGCCAGACCTGCGTCACCGTGCTCAACGGCTCTCATCCAGATGTGACGCTGGTCCGCACCGAGAAGCTCTCCATCGGGGTGGACGAGGTGCGCCAATTGGTGCGCGGGGCGGCGCTCGCCCCAGCCACCGGGCGTTATCAAATCCTGGTGATCGAGGATGCCGACCGGGTGACCGAGCGCGGTGCGGACGCGCTGCTGAAAAGCCTGGAAGAGCCTTCCGCCCGCACAGTCTGGATGCTCTGCGCGCCCACTTCGGAGGATGTGGTGGTCACCATCCGTTCCCGTTGCCGCCGAGTCGAGTTGGTGACTCCGCGAGAGCAGGCGATCAGCGAGTTGTTGCAGCGCCGGGACGATATCGATCCCGAGACGGCGGAATTCGCCGCCCGGATCGCCCAGGGTCACATCGGCCGGGCCAGATCGTTGGCGGCCAACGCTGACGCCCGCGCCCGTCGGGTGGAGATGCTGTCGATCCCAGCCACCCTCAATTCGCTGGGCGCATGTCTGGAAGCGGCCCAATCCCTAGTCCAAGCGGCCACCGCCGAAGCCGCTGCCATCACCACTGAATTGGACGCCGCTGAGTTGGCCCAACTCTCCGAGACGTTGGGCATCTCCGGATCGAAAGGCCGTCCCCGCCATGCGGCAGCGGCCCTGGCCGAATTGGAGGACCAGCAGAAGAAACGCTCCACCCGGTTGCAGCGCGACTGCCTGGATCGCGTCCTCACCGAGCTGACCTCGTACTACCGCGACGTGTTGATGCACCAGACCGACTCCGGAGAAGCCCTGATCAACCGCGATTTCGACACCGATATCCGCCACTTGGCGACCAATTCCACCCCAGCCGCCACCCTGCACAAACTAGACGCCATCCTGGCCTGCCGCCAAGAATTAATGTCAAACGTCACCCCCCTGCTAGCCATGGAATCCCTGCTGATCGCCCTGTCGTTGAATTGATAGGCAGCGGGATTGACCTTTGATCCGGGATTGAGCCGTGTCGCTCAGGGAATCTGCGCGCTCACGATGACAGCATGGAAGCTGAATAAGTCTCTGTACGGGAAGGGAACTTCGATGAGTGAGCAAGAAGAGCCTCAGCAGGCGTCCGAGGATTGGACGCTGCCCGAGAACGAGACCACCACCGAGACACAGCCTGATCTCAGGGACCAGTGGAAGACTCCGGAGGACCAGTGGAAGATACCGGAGGATACGACGGTAGAACAGCCCGCCAACTCTCCCATTGACGGCATCTTCCGCGACTCAACGATGTCCGCACCGCTGACAGCCGAGGAGGCCAGCCTGCAGGCCGAACGCTCCGCCCGTAAGGAAGCCCGGCTGCAAGCGCTGAACACCGCTCCCATCCCGGCCGTCACCGTCCCGGCAGAGCCAGTCGCGGCTCCCGCGCCGGTCAAGCGCACCACTGACAAATTCCTGCCCTCGCTGGGCTTGTTCCTGCTCCGCATCGTCGTGGCCGGAATACTGGGCATCCGGGCCGTGCAATGGCTGGCCGCGACGGACAAATCGACTGCCACCCTCGCCCACACCATCATCCCGCCCGAGTGGCACGGGCTGGCCGTCATCATCGCCGGAGTGGCGATGCTGCTGATCGCCTTCTCGCTCATCGTCGGCCTGCTGACCAGGGTGGCCGGATTCGGACTGGCCGCCCTCGTCGGTTGTGCGCTGGCCCTGGTGGAGTGGGGTCCGTACACCATCTTCCAAGCGCAGAACTGGCCCGGCTTCCTGGGTGAATTGGAATTGCTGCTGGCCGCGATCGGCATCGCCATCCTCTGCGTCGGCGCTGGCGGCTGGAGTCTCGACTACAGTTTCCGGTCCCGTCGGGTCAAGGCGAAACAAGCCCGTGAAACCATCGGGTAGGATTCTCGCCTGCTGCTTGGCTGTCGCCTTGGCAGCCAGTTTGACGGCCTGCCTGCCGGAGATCAACTTCAGCAAGAGCCCGTCGCCCACTGCGACGACCGCTGCCTCGGTCGATCCGGCTTCGAGTCCATCCCCGGAGCCGACCCCTACTGCCATTCCCGGCCCGGATCGTCCCAGCTATCCGCCCAGCGACGCCAAACCCGCTGGATTCACCACCGCACCGAAGGGCGCGGGGCTGAGCGGATATCTGCTGCAGAAGATCAAATGGAAGAAATGCTCGGGCGGCGAATGCGCCACAGTGTTGGCACCGCTGGATTACAGCCACCCTGCTGAGCAAGCGCTCACTCTCTCACTCAAACGGATCAAGGCCAGCAAATCGCCCAAGATCGGCACCCTTTTCATCAACCCAGGCGGTCCGGGCGCATCGGGGGTCGAATACGTCACCGGATTCGCCCGCAAAGGGCTGGAACGGTTCGACATCGTCGGCTGGGATCCGCGCGGCGTCGGCGGCTCCACCCCGGTCAAATGCTTCGGGGACAAAGACGCCGACAAACTCAACGCCTTGGACTTCTCCCCAGACACTGCGAAAGAGCGCCAGCAACTCATCGACGCCGACCGCGCATTCGGAAAGTCCTGCTGGGAGCATTCCGGGGTGCTGCTCGAACACATCTCCACCGTGGAGACCGTCAAAGACCTCGACCTGCTCCGTCAACTCGTCGGTGACAAGAAGCTGACCTACCTGGGCTATTCCTACGGCACCGCTATCGGCGCCACCTACGCTGAGCTTTTCGGAGCGAATATCCGCCAGATGGTGTTGGACGCCGCTGTCGACATCGCTGACAACGATGAAGTCATCCAAGCCCAAGGCTTCGACACCGCGCTGGAGCATTTCGCCAGTTGGTGCGCCAAGCGGCGTTGCTCGCTTGGAAATTCAGCGAAAAAGGTGATCAGCAAACTTGGCGACTGGCTGGACAAGTTGGACCAGAAACCGGTGAAGTCAGGCTCCCGGAAACTCACTCAAACCCTGGCCATGCTAGGCATCGGCATCTTCCTCTATTCCGGGGAGAATGGCTGGCCGTCACTCCTGCAAGCGGTCAATGAGGCGATGAAAGGCAAACCGGCCTGGCTGCTGATGGCCGGGGACTCCTTGAACGGACGCGATCCCGACGGCAGCTATTCCAGTCTGTTCTACTCCTTCAATGCGATCAGTTGCCTGGATTACTCGGACGAGGGGCTAGCCCAGGCCGACAAGGACTGGGAAGCGGACAAGAAGAAGGCACCATTCTTCGGCAAGTATTTCGGGCCGGGTTATCTGTGCCCGGTCTGGCCGGTGCGGCCCAGCCCCGAATTAACCATAACCGGTCCCGATGCCCCGCCCATCTTGGTGGTCGGAGCCACCGGCGACAACGCCACCCCCTACCAACAGGCCGTCGATATGGCGAAGCAATTGGTTTCCGGGGTCTTGGTGACCTACCAGGGCGAGGGGCACGGGGCATTCGGCGGCAACTCCACCTGTATTGACAAGATCGTCATCAAATACCTGGTGGACGGCACGGTGCCCAAAGATGGCGTGAAGTGCAAATGACCCGCGCCGGGCAATTCATCGCCAATCCCATCGGGCAAACCGCGAAGTAAAACCTGCTGCTTTCAGCAAAGTTTCAACCCCTAACTGGCCGAAAAGGCGGGACGCAGGCGTACACCGGCATCAACTCGTCCCAACGAGTTGTGGCTGCCGGGGAGAGCATGTCATGACGGGTGTCCCAACTCTGCGCGGCCTTGATCCCGACGACGCCGGGGCCGACGCAGTGGGGGAAACGGAGATTGAGCCGGTCCAAAGCCTGATTCAGCGCATCCGTCTGTGGAGACGCGGCGTCGAACAGCGTCGGCTGGGTGCCCGCCGGGCTGAGGCCAGCAAGCAAGATGGCGATCCGGTTGTACGGCTGGCCCTCCTCCATCTTGGGCAGCACCGCCTGGGCGGCACGGATGAGCTGCGCCGGATCGTCAGTGGACGACAGCGCGACCGCGACACCAGTATTGACCGGCTGCTCCCGGAAACGCGAGGTGGAGAGCCAGACCTGCAACAGCGACGCCGCCTGCCGTTGGGAACGAAGCCGACGCGACGCCTGCCAGGCGTACTGGGCCAAGGCATGACGCATCTTCCCGCGCTCAGTTATCGGAGTGTCCATCATCCGGCTATAGAGGATTTGCTGTCTGGGCTGCGGGTCGCAATGCACCGAGATGCACGGCGTGCCAGCTAGCTCCCGGACGGTGCGCTCCAGCATCACCGACCACCGGCTGCGCACCTGGATCGGATCGAGCTGGGAAAGCTCCAACGCCGTCCGCACCCGGATCGCCTCCAGCTTCCGGGCCAGGCGGCGACCGACTCCCCACACCTCGCCGACCGGCGTGGCCTGCAGCAATTCAGCCAATTGCGGCTGGCTCCAAGCGGTGAGGTCGCAGAGATTTTGCCCAGCGGCCTTCGCCTGGGTCTGGGCGATCTTCGCCAGCGTCTTCGTCGGCCCAACTCCGGCTGCAGTGGGCAGATCGGTGTAACGATGAACTCGTTCCTGGATCGCCAGCGCGTGCTCGACCCCGGTGCGGTTCAGCGCCACGAAGGCCTCGTCTATGGAATACACCTGGGTCCAGGCCGACATGTCAGCGATTATGCGATGGAAGCGGGCGGAGAGATCGCCGTACAACTCGTAGTTGGAGGACCGGGCGATGACTCCGCGCAGCCTCGGGTCTGACTTCGCCTTGAACCACGGCTCGCCCATCCGCACCCCGACTCGTTTGGCCTCGTCGCTGCGGCTAATCACACAACCGTCGTTATTGGACAGCACCACCACCGGACGGCCTTTCAACGCCGGATCGGCCATCCGCTCACAGGACACATACATGCAGCGCACGTCGACCAGGGCGATGGCATTCATAGCCGCCGCCCCGAGTTGAGCTGGTGGACGCAGTGCGTCACCACTCCCCAGACCCTAGCCTCGTCAGTCAACGGCAGATTGACCTTCCCGATAGTAAGCACCCGTTTGCCGCGCACTTGACGATAAAACCCGACCTGCCGCATGCCGCCCGTCTCCAGCACGATCACTTGCCCCAAGGCCGCATCCAACCCCCGATCAATCACCAGACGATCCCCGTTGCTGATGCCGAATTCGCCTAATTCATCACCGACCGCGCGCATCACGAAAGTGCTGCTGCTGAGCACTTCCCGATCGATGGAAACCGTGGACGCCAAATAGTCCTGCGCCGGTGAGGGCCAGGAAGCAGTCCGCAAGTCTCCGGTGATATTAGAACACACGTTTCATATTAGCACTGGCCGGGGACTCTTGGGAATACCTGCCCGGTCAGCGCTGCTGGACGAAGAAATCCCGCAGCAGCGCGGCGCACTCTTCAGCCCGCACCCCGAAGACCGTCTCCACCCGATGATTCAGTCGCGGATCGCGGACCACATCCCACAGCGACGAGACCGCTCCGGCCTTCTCGTCCCAAGCCCCGAACACCAAGCGACGCACACGGGCCTGCACCAACGCGCCAGCGCACATCGTGCATGGCTCCAGTGTGCAGACCAACGTGCAATCGTCTAAATGCCAGGAGGGCCGCACCCGCGCGGCCTGGCGCAGGGCCAGAATCTCCGCATGTGCGGTGGGATCGCCGGTCAACTCCCGCTCGTTTCCAGCCTGGGCGATGACCTCGCCAGCGGCATCCAAGACCACAGCGCCAATCGGCACGTCACCATGCTGAGCGGCGGCACGGGCCTGGGCCAAGGCCAACTCCATCACGGAGTCCCACATCATTAACCGATAAGGTTCTGGAAAGCTGGCCCGAATTGAACCTTCTTGGCGATCTGGGCGAGCAAATCCGGAGCGTCCTGATCGTAATCGCTGGCGATGGTCTCCAGATCGAATTCCTTCAACCCGGCGTCAGCGAGAATCGAGCCGTCTCCGATCGGCGCGGACTCGTCGTCCTCGATAGGCAATTCCTCGCCCAAGAAGTCGACCACATCCCGGCAGATCGGCCAATCCAACGCCGTCACCACATCGGAGAGATAGACCTGGACGTTCTTGCCCCGGACCCGGACCAAGACAAAGACCTCACTGGCCAATGAGATCATTCCCAACGCCCCGGCATCGCCCGGAATCCGCCGCAAATGACTGATCAGCGAATCCAGGTCATTGGCCAGATCAATGTCGAGTTCCAGGCCGGTCGGCTGCCCGTCCTCCCGGTACAGGGCCAGGATCAGATCAATGTCGTCTTCGGTCGCGTCATCGGGATAATCGTCGTCTTCGGTGTCCTCGTCGTCCTCATCATCGAGATCGTCCAAACCAGGACGATCGTCATCAAGGATCGGCAACTCAAACTCATCATCAAAGGTGTCGCCCACAAGCCCCTCCTTCGCCCCGAGCTAAGAGTCTATCGTGCCAGATGATGAGCCATCCGCAAACCCCCAACGGGAAAACCATGCCAAGAGTCTAGAGTTGACCTCACAGTTCAACTCCCTCGGCAAAGCCCCAGTATGGCTGAGTGCCATCCAGGGGATAGCTGCTGAGCACAGTTCGGCTACACCTCTTGGAATCAACGCCTAGTCAGCCCTGCCAGTTGGCCGGAAGCTGATCCCAACCCGGCTGATTGGGGCTGAAGGTGTAGAGCCGTTCATCGGGAGTCCCGACGTTGCTGATCAAATCAGCGACATTCACATTCAGCGTCGCGCCCGGACTGTTGAAAGAAGAATGGAAACCGTCGACAGTCGGAAGCACATCGGCGGGCCACTTGAAAGAGGCCGGCAGATAGCTGATAGCACCAAACTGGTTGAAATAGTCGAAGAAACCATTATCAACTAGCTTGATCCCACTGGTGTCGAAAGAGCCATCCGGCAAGGCGGTCAACATACCTTCGTAGTTGAACTGATTGAAGCAATCTATGCCTACCTCAACAATATTGCTGGTGTCGAAAGAGCCAGCCGGAAGCGAAGTCAACACGCCATACTCATTGAAACCGTCGAAGAAGCTAGCTCCGGCAGAGACAATCCCTTCCAAACGGAAGGAGCCGGCTGGAAGCGAAGTCAACTGGCCATTTTGGTTGAAACCGTCGAAGAAGGTATCGGGCACGGACTCAATCCGCGGAAAGTTGAAGGAGCCAGCGGGCAAACTGGTCAACATGCCATTTTCATTGAAAGACACGAAGAAACCCATGCCGCCGCTCTCTACCTTGTCCAAACGGAATGAACCGGCGGGCAACCCAGTTAACTGACCCATGAAGTTGAAATAACTGAAGAAGTTATCCCCCGCTGTTTCTATATTGCCGGTGTCAAACGACCCAGCCGGAAGACTGGTCAACAGGTTATTCGCGGTGAAGGAATCAAAGAAACTATCTCCAACCTTCGTGATATTACTGATGTCAAACGACCCAGCCGGAAGACTGGTCAAGGAACTGTGAGTAGTAATAAGAGGGGTTGTATAACCGTTGAACTGTAAGAAGAAATCGTCACCCGCCTCGGTAAGCCCAGAGAGATCGAACGACCCAGCCGGAAGACTGGTCAATGCACAGTCCACGCAGAAATAAGAGAAGAAATCGTCGCCGGCCTTGGTGATATTACTGGTGTCAAACGACCCAGCGGGCAAAGTGGTAAACGTCCCGGATTCGTTGAAACCGATAAAGAATTCGTCACCGACTTCAGTGACCGCACTGAGGTCAAACGACCCAGCGGGCAAACTGCTCAACCCACCACCTGAATTGAAATTCTCGAAGAAGCCGTCTTCGGCTCTTCCTCCTTCAGCTAAGAAAGCCCGCATGGCCGGGAACGCTGACACCGACACGTCCGCCACATCGCCATCGGTTAACAAAGCGTCGGAATTGTCTTCCGGCCAGGTCCAGCGTTGCACCTGGGACAGTTTGGAAGTCAACGTCACAGTATACGTACCCGCAGCAGCATAGTTGTGCTTAGCACTCCCATACCCACCGTCATCCAACACTTCCACCAGAGTATTGTCACCCCAGTCAACGGTATAGGCATTGCTCCAGTACTGTCTGATGCCGAACTGCTGAGCCGAGGCAGTGGCGACCACTTGCAACTC
>JAISCH010000357.1 GCA_031265725.1 Propionibacteriaceae bacterium | reverse complement strand
ACTAACTGCCGCCAGCAGGCACAACGACCTCATCAGCGCATCAACACTAAGAACACTAACCTTTGCAGACCTGCTTCTCCGCTCTGCTGGTGTGACCAGGTGGCGTACAATAACCTCATGGTCACACCCACGATGCAGAAGGCAGTCGAAGCGCTCAGCACAGATAAGCGGTTGGAACTTGTTGCCTACATCACCAGCACGATCCCCGGCGAGGTCGAGTTGACCACAGCAGAGAAGGCGATGATCCGTCGCCGTGATGACGAACTGGATGCCGACGAGTCAATCGGACTGGACTGGAAAGCCGTATACTACGAACTCATGACCGAATTTCAAATCCCGGTTTCCCATAGTGCGGAGACAGGTAATGCGCGCAGTTTCGGGCCGAATGGCAATGTAGCCTGACCGAGGTGGAGCAGGTAACCGGCAACCAGGTCGTCGCCGAGGCGGCTCTGCAGATGGCGCAGACCTTTGAAATCGTCACCTCGGACGGATGATGTGGCTTTCACTTCTATGGCTATTACCCGTCCGTCCAGATTCTCGATCACGAGATCGACTTCGACTTGGTCTCGCGTCCGGTAGTGGAACAACTCGACTGGTTGTGTAGACCAAGTGGCCTGACGGGCGACTTCCATCGTCACGAATGCCTCCAGTAGCGGACCCAGAGGACTGTCGAACTTGGCCAAGCTGCTGGATTGCTGGTTCAGCAGACTGCAAGCCAGGCCAGAGTCCACAAAGGCGACTTTGGACGCCCCGACGGCGCGAGTCGACAGATTCCGCGACCATGCGGGTAGGCGTTTGATCAGGAAAACTTCTTCTAACAGGGAGAGGTAATGATTCACCGTGTGTTGGGTGAGGCCAAGATCTCGTCCTAGGGCGGCGGGAACTAAGATTTGGCCAGAGCGGGCCGCTAGCAGCCGAATCAACGAGCGTAACTCTCGTCCCTTCTCCACCGTCGAAAGCTGCATTACGTCCCGGTTGACCAGATCGGCCAGGTAGGACTGATGGAAGCGCGAACGCCGCCGTTCGGCTCGACCGACCGCCTCCGGCATGCCTCCACGTACCAGCCGGTCACAGTAATCGCGCCGGACATCAGCCGAATCGTGCTTGAGTTCTGGTCCCAGTTCGAAAGCTGCGTCGATGAACCCATCCGGCTTACCATCGATCTCGCCTTGGGACAGCGGCCACAACTCCACCGTCTCTATCCGGCCGGGCAAGGTATCGGGCAGCCCGCGCAGTCCCATTATCCGTGCCGACCCGGTGAGCAGGAACCGTCCGGGAACAGGCTGGCTGTCCACCAATTCCTTCATAGCCAGGAAAAGTCCAGGTGCCCGCTGTACTTCGTCTATGACCATGCGTTGATCGGACCGGACGAACTCGGTCGGGTCGTTGAGAGCAGCCTGGAGTGTGTCTGCCCGGTCCAGAGTGTGCCATGATGCATCGTGTTCACGGCCCATCTGTGCCGCCAATGTGCTCTTCCCTGATTGCCGGGCACCATTGATGAGGACTATTCGCGTATCCAATAGCGCCTCCCGGACCATAGCAGCGGCCCGCCGAGGCAGAATCTCACCCAATGGGGATGGGGGAATAATCGGCACCATGTGTTCACAATACCATGAAATGCAGTTTTGCCGCTAGGTAGAATGCAGTTTTGCCGCCACCTGGGGTGCTGTTCTGCCGCTGGGTAGAGTGCAGTTCTGCCGCGCGCTAAGAGGTCGAGCCAATAGGTGGCTTGGCTTGCAACCTATTGGCGCGACCGCTAAACCTGGGGTTTGGATTCGATTGGCTGGGGGGAATGCTTCGATTTCGGACCGGCCGTCTCGGGACGGCAAGGTGTTTAACCGGCGTCCGCACTCGGGATATGATGGTCGGCTGTGCCGTCGTCTGGTTTGGCTGGAAAGGATGGGTCTAAATGGGCAGAAATGAATTGCTTAACGACCGTTCGTTCTTCCTGCTGCTGATCGGGCGGACGGCGGCTATGCTCGGCTTCGCTTTCGGGCCGGTGGCGCTGGCGTTCGGCATCCTCGCGCTGCCTTGGGGCGACGATCAGCATCTCTCCGTGGTGCTCTTCTTCCAGGTGATGCCGCAGGTTTTGCTGATCCTCTTCGGCGGGGTCATCGCCGACTGCTACCCACGGGCCAGAGTGCTCCAATTGGGAATGTTCACCATGGGCTTGGGCTGGGTCACCATCGGGGTGCTGATCTGGTCCGAGTCGAGTGCGATCGCGCCGATCTGCGCGGCGGCGTCGATCACTGGGATTGCCGGGGCGGTCCTCTACCCGGCCTTTACCGGGATCATCCCGGAGATCGTGCCCGCCGACAAGCTGCAACAGGGAAATTCTTGGCTGCAGATGGCATCGGCAGCGGCCAGGTTGTTCGGATTGGTGGCCGCTGGCGCCGCCGTCGTTTTCCTGGGCAGCGGGTGGGCGGTGATCACTACCGGACTGCTCTACCTGTGCTCCGCTACCTTGGTCTGTTTCCTGCCGGTCAACAAACCGCAGCCCTCGTCCTCGCCCAATCTGTTCACCCAGTTGAAAGAGGGCTGGAAGGAATTCAGCTCCCGGCAGTGGCTCTGGGTGGTAGTGCTGCAGTATGCCTTCGTGGTGATGATGCTGAACGCTTCCCACGGTGTGCTTGGACCAGTCCTGGCCAAGGAGGAACTTGGCGGGCCGGTCGCCTGGACAGCGATCCTGACTGGCGAGGCGCTGGGTGCTGGAGTGGGCGTGATCATCTCTTTGCGCTGGATGCCCAAACACCCGATCTTTGTCGGCACCTTGGTCACCTTAACCGCCGGTGTGCCAGCCTTACTGCTCGGGCTGAGCGTCCCTGTCCCATTTGTAGTGCTCGCCGCAGTGGCGATGGGTTTCGGCTTTGAATTCTTCACCGTGCTCTGGATGACCACCATGCAACTGGAAGTTCCTCCCGAAGTCCTCTCCCGAGTGGCCGCCTACGACGCCTTCGGCTCCCTAGTCCTCGGCCCGCTAGGCCTGCTAATCGCCGCCCCGATGTCAGAACTGTTCGGCATCCATCTAGCAATGGGTCTAAGTGGTTTGGTCGTCATAGCAGTAACCCTAGGCGCACTCTGCTTCCCCGAAGTCCGCCACCTCCAATCCCGTCCAAAACCACCCCCCTCAGATTGACCCAACGGGCCAAGCCCCGCTCTGATAGCCGGACCCCGCCATTGGCCGTCCGAGTAAGCCCGTGCTCCGCTGACGGTGTGGGACGGGTCAGGTGAGTGTGGTGCGGCGGGACTGGTATTGCTGGATTCGGTAGGAACAGAGCAATTGAAACGAGACTTCGGGATCGTCAATGTTGAGGTGGGCCAATTCTTTGACTCGGTTGAGGCGATAGTAGACCGAACTGCGATGTAGGTGGAGGAGTTGGGTGCAGCGTTCGATGTTCTTATCGTTTTCCAGATAAACGCGGAGGGTCTTGCTCAATTCGGAGCCGTGGAGTCGGTCGTGTGTCTCGACCAGGCGGAGGGCGGGATGGATGAGGTCAGCGGTGGAATGGACGCGGGCGTATTCGTGGACCAATTCAGCGAAGACGCACTCATGCCAGTTCCGGAATGGGGATGCCGGTGAGCAATGGTCTAGTGAGCGGAGGCCTTCTTGGAAGGCGTTGGGCAGTTGGCCTATATCGGCGAAGACGTGGCTCGCTCCGGCCAGCAACTGCTCCGCCTGGATGAAGGAGTCAAGTGTGGTCTGCTGGGCGTCGTTGAGGGTCACTCGGTCCTGGTCCACCGGCACCAGCATGGTGAGATGGTCCTCGTGGTAGATGACATAGGAGTCGGGAAATAGTTCTTTCAAGTTGAAACGCAGATAGGAGACTCTGTTACGGGTGGGCAGACCCTTGGCGTTCTGAAAGACGATGAGGGCCGTCCGGTCGGGTAGTTCGTTGGCGAAATTGTTGAGCGCCAGACACGCATCCGACAGGGCGTTGTTGTCGGGGGCATCAAGGATATCGCCCAACAGTTTCTCCTGAACGGTCCCAATGTGTTTGAACTTCGACAGCGATGCCACTGCTTCGGAAATGATGGGACTTATCACGCTCAGATGCCGGTAGTGCCGGGGGTTGATCGGCGTGCAACAGGCCCGCATCACCAGCGATCCGACCCATTTGTCATCGACCGTCAGTCGGGTGGAGAGCTTCGGCGTCTCGCTGAGAGTGCAAGTTGTGACCAGGAAAGGTTCGTTGCCCTCGACTTCGAGACTGGCGTCGGCGGCCAGCGAGTGCTTGAGCAGATCGGGCATGAACCGGCCGGACTGGATGAATTCGTTCCACCACTCGTCGCCCGAGGTGAACGAGTCGGAGTAGGCGAGGACGTTGAAGGATATGTCCATGACGATGACGGGATTGCCCAGTGCCTTGGCAGTCTCGTTGACCATATCGGCCAGGTATCCGCTCTTGGACGAGATGAGGAACTTGGCCAGTTCCCCCTTCATGACGAGATCGCCCAGGCAATAGTCTTTGGCGGCGTTGAAAATTTGGGCCAATTCGTTCTCTGGAGCGATGGAGAGGCATAGGTGCGCGGCGGCGAACCCCTCGGGCACCGAGCCGCAGAGAATGAGTGGAGCTTGCGGGCCAAGTCGGCCAGTGTCGCCGATCTCCTGGTACGAGCCGATATAGAGCGTGTTGGGATCAAAGGAGAGGGTGTAGGTGTCGAGGAGTCGCACATCGGTGATATCGAGTGACGGTAGTGAAGCCACTTCCGTGACCGAGTAATCTCGTTGAAGCGCTTGAACAATATCGCTGCACAACATGCGGCCTCCTTGCGACATGCGTGACGAAGGGTCAGGCAATTTATTTTACCTAGGGGCCGGAATCGTCACAAGGTTTTCCGATCACCCAAGCAGTAGTGAAAGCCCCGTCCACTGGCGGACAAACATCTGCTCAATATGCCTGTGACAAGGTGTTTTCTACAACTGTTCAAGGCTGGAGATCAGAGTTCAGCTATTTGTCTTAGGGATCATCAGCCCAACTCAATAACGCCGCAAAGCCGGTTCCATAGTTTCGACAAATGTGGCGAATACCGGCTGTGATTTCCGGCCCTTTGCTGATTCACAGGCCTGGTGGCCAGCTCTTAGATTAGGGCCGTGGCCACGACGGTGTGGCCGCTTTCATCTCAAAGGGAGCCAGTATGGACCTGAAAATGGCAGGCAAGGTCGCCATCGTGACCGGCGGCGTACAAGGTATCGGACGAGCGGTTGTCGAAACCTTGCTCAGTGAAGGCGTCAAGGTGGTCATCGCTGACCGGAATGCTGAGAAAGGGGCCGCCGTCGAAAAGGAATTCAAGCAGTCGGGTCAGCAGGTGGCTTTCATCGCCGCCGAAATGATCAAACCAGACGACATCGAGGCGATGGTCCAATTCGCAGTGGACACTTTCGGCTCACTCGACTATGCGGTCAATGCCGCCGGGTATGCGATCCCCAACATGAAGTTGGTCGACGTCAAGTATGACGACTTAGTGCAGATGGTCATGGTCGATGCCGTCGGCGTCTATCTCTGCTGCCAATACGAGATCAAGCAGATGCTGAAGCAGGACACCCCCTGCGCCATCGTCAACTTCTCCGGCAACTCCGGGATCGTCGGCAGTTCCGCCGGTCTCGCTGGCTATTCGATGTCCAAGCATGGTGTAGTCGGACTGACCCGCAGTGCGGCCCTCGAATACGCGCGGACCAACGTCCGGGTCAACGCTGTCTGCCCCGGGGTTACCGAGACAGAGGCGGTAGCCGGCACGCGGAAGAGCTTCCCCGAGATCTATCAGCAGATGGTCGACCGGATCCCCATCGGGCGGACCGGCAAGCCCGAGGAGATCGCCAAAGCTGTGACCTTCCTGCTCTCGGATGCCTCTGGCTATACGACTGGCGCGGCCTTCGTCCTCGATGGTGGGCACACTGCCGCCTGAGCGAATTTAAGGAGTGTCTTGGATATGTCCAGCAACGTGATCGCCTGCTTCAAATGGGTCTACGACGAGGCTGACGTAGTTGTTGACGCCAGTCTGACACCCGACTTCAGCCGGGCCAAGTCGAAGATCAGCGAGTACGACCGTAATGCCATCGAGGCGGCCGTCCAAGTGGCGGCCAAATCCGGCGGGATGCCGCTTGGGTTGACGCTCGGGTCGAGTGCCGCCGCGTCCGGGTTGAAAGACGCCTTGTCGCGGGGTCTTGCGGAGGTCTATCTCATTGATTGCGGGGCTGAAGCACCGTCCGACTATCGCGTCGTCACTGAGGCGTTGGCCAAAGCCATTAAGACCATGCCGGAAGTCGGCTTGGTCATCTGCGCCGAAGGGTCCAGTGATCGGTACGGTCGCCAGACAGCTTCACGGCTCGGAGCGGTGCTGGATTGGCCGACTGTCACGAGTGTCGTCTCGGTCGAGACTGACGGCGGATCACTCAAGGTCAGCCGGAAGTTGGAGGACTCATTCGAGACACTTGCGCTGCCTTTGCCAGCCGTCGTCGCCGTCCTGCCGGAGATCAACAATCCGGACCTGCCGGGGATGAAGGCCATTCTGGCGGCGAAGAGGAAGCCCCAGCACACGCTGGAATTCGCCAGCCTCAGCGTCGATGCCACTCCGGCGGTGACGGTCACTGCCGTGACTGGTCTGCAGAACAACCGCAAACAACTCGTGTTTGACGGTCCGGATGAGGCCACCAATGTGGCTGAGTTCATCGAAGCGCTCAGGAAGGAGGGGACTATCTCATGAGCGGCGTGTTCGTTTACAGTGACAGCCCAAAGTTGGCGGCCGAATTGGTCGGGTTGGCCCAGACTCTAGGTGATCCGGTTGTGCTCGTTTCCCTCGGCCAAGTCGCGCCGGGACTGACTACCCTGGGAGCAACCCAGGTACTCGTCCTCAAGTCCGACGACGAGGTGATTGAGAACTACTCCCGGCCACTGGCGGAGTTGCTGCAAGAGCGAAAGGCGAAAGCCCTGCTAGTCGGGGACACAATCCGGGGTAGGGATTTGGCAGCCAGGGTAGCGGGTCATTGCCGGGCCGGAATGATCAGCGGGGCCAGCCACATTGCGCCGGACGGCGGTGGCTTCACCGCCCAGCGCAGTACCTACGGCGGCAAACTCATTGAGACTGGTCAGGTTGAAGAGTTGGCCGTCCTGACCGTGGGTGCCGGAGCCGCCACACCGCTGACAGTTGGTGGAGAGAGCCCCATCGACGAGGTGACGGTGGAAACCGACCGACGGGTCATACTGATTGAGCGCGCAGACGCCGGTGGTGGCCAAGCCGACCTCACCACGGCACCCGCTGTCGTCGGGGTCGGTCTGGGTGTGTCCGACCAAGCTGATCTGGCGCAATTGGAAGTTCTGGCGAAGCTGCTTGGTGGCGGTGTCAGTTGCAGCCGGGGAGTCTGCGAGGAACGTGGCTGGTTTGACCAGTACATCGGGGTTTCCGGGTTGAATCTCAGCCCGGACCTCTATCTGGCAGTCGGTATCTCCGGCCAGATTCAGCATCTGTACGGCGTCCGTGAGGCCAAACTCATCGCTGCCGTGAACATCAACAAGGACGCCCCCATCTTCCGCAACGCTGACTACGGCATCGTCGGAGACTACCGCAGCGTCGTGCCACAACTGATCGCGGCGCTGTCCTGACCCGGCACCATCACTCATTCAGCAATAACACGTAGTAAAAGCAAAGGAGCAAATATGAGCGATTATGAAGCGAATTGGTATATCGAGTTGACCGAGGAAGAGCAACTCATCCTGCAGACGGCCAAAGAATTCGGCGAGAACGAGATCGCCCCCCGGGTGGCCGAGATCGACGCCAGCAATGAATATCCCTGGGACTTGGCGAAGCGGATGGGTGAACTCGGGTTCTACCATCTGATGCTGCCGGAGAAGCTGGGCGGTGGCGGCCACGGTCCCGTCATCAAATGGCTCATCGAAGAGGAGTGGGCGAAGATCAGTCCAGCTATGGCCTTTGCGCTGGCCCCCGCCATCGGCGAGGCCTACTACCTTGTCGGCTTGGCACCCAAACTAGTTGATAAGTACTTGGAGGAAGCCCTCGACGGCACGGCCAAGTTCACCTTCACTGGCACCGATCCAGCGGGTTCCTTCAACCACACCGAAGCGCCGGTATTCGGTCGGCGGGACGGCGATGACTGGATTCTCAACGGCACGCGACTGTTCGGCACCTACGCCGGGATCGCCAAGTATCATTTCGCGTCGGGCATGGGCGACGATGGCTCATGGCACCAGTGGTATGTCGATGTTGAGACCCCCGGCGTCAAGGTCGAGCCGTTCGAGCGCAAGCTCGGCCTGGCTGGCACGGCGAATGCCGTGGTGTCCTATGAATCCGTCCGAGTCCCAGGCGATCAGGTCTGCCCCATCCCGCCTGGCACCGAGGCCGACCGCCGAGGCAATGCCTCCGGCTATATCGGTGCTTGCTGCTGTGCGGTCGGCGGTGCCCAGGGCGTCCTCGCCAAGACCATCGACTATCTGAAACAGCGCACGACGCACCGCGTCCCATTGGCGGATATGAGTGTGATAGCTGACCGGCTGGCTGGTTTCGCCATTGAGGTCGAGGCGGCTCAGTGCTTCCTCCACAACACGCTCAAGGGTTTCCAGACTGGCTACGGCGGCAAGCCGCACACCAGCATGGTCAAGCCGTACTGCACGGACATGTTCGCCCGGGTCTCCCGAGGGTGCATGGAATTGTGGGGCGGCATCGGTGTCAATGAAGAGGTCGGTGTGGCCCGTTACGTCCGTGACGCTTTAACGATGCTTGCCGCCGACCGTCCGACTACTGGGCATTACCAGCAGGTAGCCCAGTCCGTCCTCGGCCTCGGTGTCAAGTACACCCTGTCCGACTGATCCCAAGATTGAATCACGCATAGAACAAGGAGACAAGACTATGACCGACAGCCTTTTGAGAGCACAAGACTATTCCGAACCGTTCGGCTCTTTGTCGCTGGCGGGCAAGGTTCTGCTGGTGGTGGGCGGTGCCCGTAATACTGGCGAACGGATTGCCCGGCTCGGAGCAGCGCGAGGTGCCAAAATCGTCATTGGCGACATTCTTGACAACGAGGGCGAAGCCGTGGCGCAAACCATCCGTGATGCCGGTGGCGAGGCCTATTTCAAACATTGTGATGTCAAGAATGAGCCCGAATGCGCCGCTCTGGTGGCTTTCGTGGTGGAGAAATTCGGGGAGTTGAATCTGGCCGCCAACAACCAGGGCTATTTTCAATTCCTCACCAAGACGGAAAACTACCCGTCCGATGAATTCGACTTGCATATGAAGACCAACGCCTACGGGACTTTCTATCTGCTCAAGTACGAGACTGCCCAGATGGTAAAGCAAGGCAAGGGTGGAGCCATCACCAACACGTCCTCCGAGGTCGGCCTGCTCGGTCAGCCCGACATGACGGGCTACTCGACTTCCAAACACGCCGTGCTTGGCATGACGAAGACGGCGGCCGACGAGTACGGACCGCAGAATATTCGAGTCAACGCCATCTGCCCCGGTCCGATCGCATCACTGAAGATGGATGAGAACTGGCACAAGATGGGCGATGGCTACCTCAAAGCCATGCATGACCGGGTGCCGCTCAATCGGGTCAGCGATCCCATCGAACAGGCCGAGGTCGTCCTGTTCACCCTGTCCGACGCCGCGTCGTACATCAGCGGTGCCATCTGGGCAACCGATGGCGGCAAGAACACCGCCCACTAACTAAGCCCCAAAAAGTGTCCTCCCTCCGCTTCGCTGCGGTCCGGTACTTTTCGGGGACCCCGGACAAATAAAACTTTGCTCATCCGTCAACGTTTCAGATATCTAGCGATCTAGAAACAATCCATAATCACGCGGAGTCTCGGTCTGGCTGACGCTATTAGTCGGCCGGGACGCCGAGTGCCTGAATTCCTATTTTCCAATCTCAACTAGCAACTAGAAAGGGAGGCTTGCCATGTCCGACACATCGACCACGGGCGGCACCGCCAAGACCCCATATGCCTGGGTCGTCATGGTCGCGTGCTGCGTCCTCGTCACGGGTTCGCTTGGAACCGTCGGCGGAACCTCCGCAGTATTCCTCTACCCGATAAGCCAGGATCTTGATATTCCCATCACTACCCTGTCCATCTATCTATCCGTCAGTGCGCTGATCATGGCCGTCCTCAGCCCCAGCACCGTGATAGCCGCCGGATCGGCGGTCTTGGCCATCGGTGCCGCTCTTTACGGCGTCTGCCAGGAGGTCTGGCAGTTCTATGCCGTCTCCGTTGTGGTCGCCATCGGTGCCAGCGTCGTCTACTTCATCGCTGTCCCCAGCATCATCATGATGTGGTTCCGCGAGCGTACTGGCTTCGCCATGAGCGTGGCACTGGCCTTCAGCGGTATCGGCTCCATGATTATGAACATCGTCGTCGGCGCGATCATCAAGTCGGGCGGTTGGCGGACCGGATTCTTCGCTGTCGGCATAATCTGCGCAGTGTTTGACTATTCCGGTCGCGCTGTTCCTGCTGAAGACGCCCCAACAGAAGGGCTTGCTGCCCTACGGCGCTCCTCTCGACGGAGGTACGGGCCCGGCGACGAAACCCGTCCAGGCTCCGGCTCGTGGCGTGACCCAGAAGCAGTCGTTCAAGACACCGGCGTTCTATCTGATGTTCATCGGCCAGTTCTGCTTCTCGATTATGACGGCCTCGAACCAACTGCTCAACACCTATGGCCAGGCCAACCTTGGATTCGACGCGATCCAAGCCGGTGTCATTGTCTCCTGCTGCGCCTTCGGGCTCATCTTCGGCAAGATATTCCTGGGTATGCTGACCGATAAGTTCGGTGTCGACCAGGCCAACATCATCGGTGGCGTCGTGACTATCATCGGTCTCATCATGGTTGCCTTGGCGTTCGACAACACCGGCCTGATCTATGTGGCGGCCGCCGTCTTCGGTTTGGGCCTTGGCGTCTACAACATTGAGCCACCGGTCTACGTCCGCAAGACCTTCGGTATGAAGGAATACAGCGCCATCTTCGGCGGTGTCTCACTGGCCACGACTCTTGGCTCCAGCATCTTCATCCCCGTCTACAACCAGATAGCGGCAGGCAGTGATTATCGGATCACCTTCTACCTGTCCGCCGGTTTCACCGCCATCGCCTGCCTGCTCTACATCGTGGCGGGCAGGGTCGGCAAGGACTATGTGGCAAAGTTCGATCCCGCGCCGGTGAGCGGGTCTTAGTCGTTTTGGCCATATCACTGGTAGGTCCGGTTGTCCGATGACGCAACGTCGTCAGGCAACCGGACCTATTGGTGACAGCTTCGAGAGAGAAAGAGACAGATGTCCGATTTCGATGTCATTGTCGTCGGGTCTGGGATGGCCGGGCCAGTGGCCGCGTATGAGGTGGCGAAGGCCGGACGGTCAGTGCTGGTGGTGGAGCGAGGTGAAAGCTGCGGGGCGAAAAACGTGTCCGGAGGGCGGCTCTACACCCATTCACTGCGGGCGGTGTTCCCAGATTTTGCCACGGACGCGCCTTTGGAGCGACGGATCGTGCGGGAAAGGATTTCGCTGCTGGCACCGGACGCGGGGGTGACCCTCGACTATGCGGACGAGCGGTTGAGGGACGTTGGGTGCGCGTCGTATTCGGTGTTGCGGGCGCGATTCGACCCGTGGTTGGCCGCGCGGGCGGAGGCTGCCGGGGCTGAATACATCAATGGCATCGCCGTGGAGGCCTTGTTGCGGGACGGACCCAGAGTCACCGGGGTCAGGGCCGGCGATGATGAGATCACCGCCGATGTGGTGATTCTCAGCGATGGGGTGAACTCGTTGTTGGCGGATCAGGCGGTGGGGGCGATCAGGCCCAAGCCCGCTACTGTCGCCGTTGGGATCAAACAGGTTATCGAATTGCCAGCGCCGGTAATCACTGACCGGGTGTTGGTGGCATCGGATACCGAGGGTGCGGCATGGCTATTCGTCGGTGATCCGACTAAGGGACACGTCGGGGGAGGTTTTGTCTACACGAACCGGGATTCGATCTCGCTCGGACTGGTCGTCACAGTGGCGGACCTGGCCCGGTCGGAGACCCCGATCTATCAGATGTTGGAGGACTTCAAGCGTCATCCGGTCGTTGCGCCGCTCATCGCCGGAGGCAAAGTCGTTGAGCATGCGGGTCATCTCGTGCCGGAGGGCGGATTCGACGCCATGCCGCCGCTGGCGGGGGATGGGGTGGTATTGGCCGGGGACGTGGCGATGATGTGTGTCAACATCGGCTACACGGTGCGCGGGATGGATTTCGCTATCGCGGCTGGAATGCACGCGGGCCGGGCGGTTGTGGCTGCATTGGCCGCCGGGGACACGTCTGCGGCGGGTTTGGCCGGGTATCGGCAGGCGCTGGAGTCGTCATTCGTCTTACGCGATTTGCGGACGCTGCGCCGGTTTCCGGATTTCATGGAGCACACCACCCGGCTGTTCGAAAAGTATCCGGCGCTTGCCCGGGATGCGATGCGCGAGTTGTTCGTGGTCGATGGGACTCCCATCAAGCCAGTGCGGAAGTCGCTGTTGCCGTTGGTCAAACAGGTCGGTGTGCTGAAGCTGGGCAAGGATTTGTGGAGAGGGGTGCGGGCACTGTGAGCAAGGTGGGTCCAGTCACAGTGGATATGGCTGATTATCTCGGAGTGAACAAGTATGCCGTCGATGAGGGCAATCCGCATATCGAGTTGGCAGTTGACCCTGGCCGGGAGGAGTTCTTGAAGTTGGTGCGGGTGTGTCCGGCTGCGCTGTATAAGATCGACGCCGCTGGCAACCAGACCTTCGATTTCGCGGGTTGTCTGGAGTGCGGTACCTGTCGGATAGCGGCGGGCGGCACGGTGGTGATCGAATGGCACTTTCCCGGCCCGACTATGGGGGTGCAATACCGGTATGGCTGACCGGTAACCCGTTGTCTTCGGCCTCCCAGCTTGGACGCGTAACTGACTTCCCGACTCAGATGTCGGCCAGGGCCTCCACGGGTGGGGCACTGGCGGCGCGGCGTCCGGGCAGTAGTGAGGCTAGCGCGGCCACTGCAAAGGCGCTGATCAGCAGGACGGCTGTCCAGCCGAGGTCTACGCTGAAAGAGGTCTGCATGGTGGTGCCAGCTCCGGCTGATTCTTGGATGATGGCCTGTAAGCCGACCCAGCCGAAGTATAGGCCGGCGGCCAGGCCGACGATAGCTCCGACTCCGGCTAGTAACAGCGCCTCGATCAGCAGCATGACGCGCAGGCTGGACTTTTGCAGGCCGAGCGCCCGCATCAATGCCGATTCGCGCTTGCGTTCCATCACTGACAGGGTGAGGGTGTTGCTCACGCCGAGTAGCGCGATCAGGATGGCGACGCCGAGTAGCGCGGTGACGACACTCATCACCAGGAAGATGCCCTGTTCCATACCAGCGGTGTCGATGACGGAGCCACTGACCCGCAGGTCGCTGTTGTCACTGACCGCGCTATTCACATCGACGTAGGCTGAGGTCGCCAGTGAACGGTCCGGCACCGACAGCCACAGTGCGACAGCCGGAACCGGCGTGCCGATCTTGGCCAGCAGTTTGGGGTTGACCATGACGAATTCGTTGTTTAGCAGCCTGGTCCTTTCGGCTTTGAAGCTGAGACCGTTGAGTTTGATGGTGCCGTCCTCGCCGATTCTGCTAGAACTGTTGGCAACGAGGGCCACATCGTCAGCCAAAGCCGTTGGAGCGCTGGCTGCCACCTTGGTAATGGCCGGGTCGTAGCCGAGTACCGTGTACGTGTATAGCTGTTCGCCCTCGTTGGTCCATCTGGTTCCGGACAGTTCGACCCAACTGGCGACGCCCTTGGCGCGGGTGGCTTGCTCCAAGACATTTTCCGGAATGGAGACGAGTGATTCACTCCAACTGGTGTCGATTCCAATGTCGATGGGATAGCTGCTGCTCATCTTGTCTTGCACAGTTTGCAGCAACGAGGCGGAACCGACTTGCAGCGTCACGATCAGACCCATCGCCAGCATCAGCGCGGTCGCGGTAGCCGCAGAACGGCGCGGATTGCGGATGACGTTCTTCGCGGCCAGTCTGGGGGTCGGCCCGAATCGGGATACGGCCATCCCGGCCAACCGGAGCAGCGCGGGGACGAATAACGGAGCGCCGAAGAGCACGCCGATGCTGAATAAGCCAGCCCCGGCGACGCTGTAAAGCAGGGTGTTCTCGCTGGCTTGCAGGCTGACTGTGATGATCGTCAGGCCGGATAGCGCTAGCAATCCACAGACGATTCCCCGGACGATCCCGGCCCTTTGCTCTGTTTTCGCGCTGGCCGGACGCAGTGCGTCCAACGGTGCCACCCGGGTTGAGCGCAGCGTCGGCAGGAAAGCCGCCGCCAGGGTGATCAACGTCCCCAACATGCCGACGGCGACGATCTCGGCCAGCGGCAACTGCAACCCATATCTGAGTGTGTCGGTGACTGCCGCACCGATCACTGTGGCGGTGACGCCGAGTGCCACACCGAGGAGCGAGCCGAGCAGGCCGAGCAGCAGCGCCTCGATGAAGACCGAATTCCGGACCTGACGACCGCTGGCACCGACGGCGCGGAGCAGACCGATCTGCCGTCGCCGTCCGGCGAGCAGAATGGAGAAGGTGTTGGAGATGGTTATCATGCCCACCACCATCGCTATGCCGCCGAATGCCCACAGGATCCATTTCCAAATCTCCAGATCACGCAAGAAGCCATTCCGGGCCTCCTTGAGCGCGTCGGCTTTGCTGACCACTTCACCGGAGATGCCCGTGGTGTTCACTGCGGCATTGACCGCCTTGATGACGCTGGCCTGGTCGGCATCCGAGTCGATTTGCAGCAACCATTGGCCACTGGCGTCATTGGCATTCGGGAAATTCGCTGAGAAGGCTTCCGGAGCCAAATAGCCGGTCTGAGTGGAGATCGTTGGCGGATCGTCGGTTATCCCGACCACCCGCAGGTCTTTGTTCAGTGAGGTCAGCCGCAGGGAGTCGCCAAGTTTGGCTTGGAACAACTTCATCGCGCTCTCGGCGATGGCGATCTCGTCGTCCGCCTGTGGCCAGGAGCCTTCCAGCAACTGCGCCCAACGGAATTGCTCTTCCGGTAGCGAGTAGTAGCTGATGAATTCGCTGCGATCGCCGAATTTCGTCGTATCGGTGTATTCGCGCAAGTGGGCACAGTCTTTCACGCCCGGTATCGCGGACAATGCCTGCCGCAATTTGTCGGCCGGGTATGAATCTTCTGGGTAGGCTGCAGCGGAAATATCGGCTTTGTTGAGATTGACCGTCTGTCGCTGGGCCATACCCTCCTGCATGGTGGTGGTGATACCGGAGGCGGCGACCATGAAACCGACGCTGATCGCAATCGCTACCAGCGTCGCCACGAATCGCGCCGGATGGTACTTCAGTTCACGAGTGGCAAGTTTGAACATCTACGCGCCCAACCCCCGCAGCGCAGTGAGCACCAGGTCGGCATTCGGCTGGTTCAGGTCGCCCACTATCCGTCCGTCGGACAGGATCAGCGCCCGATCGGCGTACGCGGCGGCGTTCGGATCATGGGTGACCATGATGATCGTCTGTTTGAGCTGGTCGGTGCAACGGCGCAGATAGTTGAGGAGTTGTTGCGAATTGTGCGAGTCGAGAGCGCCAGTCGGCTCGTCGGCGAAGATGACCTGCGGCTTGCTGATCAACGCCCGGGCCACTGCGACGCGCTGCTGCTGGCCACCGGAGAGCTGGGACGGCAGGTGCTTCAGTCTCCCACCCAAATCGAGGGACGAGACGACGGCCTCCAGTTGGGCCGGGTCCGCTTTGCGCCCAGCCAGGTCGAGCGGCAAGAGTATGTTCTGTTTCGCGGTCAGCGTCGGCAGCAGGTTGAACTGCTGGAAGACGAAGCCGATTTGGTCCCGACGCAGCATGGTGAGCTTGCGATCGTTCAACGTCGTCAACTCGGTGCCTGCCACGATCACCCGCCCGGAGGTCACCTTGTCCAAACCGGCCAGGCAATGCATCAGGGTTGACTTGCCCGATCCGGAAGGCCCCATGATCGCGGTGAACGACCCGGCACCGAATATCGCGGAGACATTGTCGAGGGCTTTGACGGCGGTGTCGCCCTCGCCGTAAACCTTCACCAGGTTTATCGCCTGGACGATTTGCGGACCAGTCACCGGCGTTTCAGCGCTTGGCATCCAAGTGGGCGTCGCGGCTGTGGGCAAGAGTGTATGAGCAGTCATAACTGCCAACATAACTCGGGTTTTCCCAGAACGTTATCGACCAAGGAACAAATAGGGGTCTTCTGGTTGGTTTCCCTGAGCAGGGCCTAACTCACTCAATCGGCTCATCCACAAGCATGAATTGCTCAACACTCGCCTCAATCGTAGTTATCCGCGATTGCCTACGTAACGCAACGAGTTGGGGCGGCATTCACACTCAGTTGCGATCCGCAGCTCACCGATCTGCTGAGTGGCGCGCAACTGGAAAAGGTTGGAGACGATGCGGTCGCGCAGCGAGAGCGGATCGATGGTGTTCAGATAGATTCTGGTCGCTCCCTCGAAACCGGCCAGCGTGGAAATGCGCCACTTCAGCAATACCCGCCAAGGTTGCGGCATGTCGGCGTCGAGCGGCCGATAGTGCCACTCTTCGTTGGTTGAGATCCCCGGCCCACTCGCGGCATGGATGGCGTGGATCATGTCTGACATTCCGCGCAGTTCCTCCTTGGAGTGGTCCCAGGGATCGCAGGAGCGCGACTTGGAGAATATCTCGACGGTCGGGTAGCGGTGGCCGAAACCGGCGAAGGCGATGCTGTAGTCGTTCTCGGCGATGACCAGGTTTTGATAGGAGGCGTAGTTGACGGCGGCTTCGTTGAAGATATTCGGGTTGGAACGCAGCAATTGCATGGCTTGGGAATGCTGTTGCCCCCATTCATCAATGGCGACGAGTTGTTTGTGCAGATGGTCGACGGACGCCCCGGCTGGACGCAGCCAATTCTGGAAGACGACCACGTAGCGGGCGTAGCGATTCTGCTCGTACAGGCTGCGCGCGGACTCGGCGGTGAATCTGATGAATTGAGCGTGCTCGTCGGGGGTGAGCGTGCCAGCCGAAGCCAATTGGGAGCTGTCGGTGGCGTCGTCCACGAAATGACGACGGGCGACTATGACATCATGGCTGGAGCCGAAGAAGCTGGCGGCGTGGACGAGGATTT
>JAISCH010000296.1 GCA_031265725.1 Propionibacteriaceae bacterium | reverse complement strand
CGTTCTCAATCGACTTGACCCTGGTGTCGAGGTTGCGAATCTGCTCCCTGGGCACCCGTCCGACCTGGTTGTACTGCTCCAGGAAGGTCCGGAACGCGGTACGAGCGGTGTTCACATCGCTGACCGGCAGGATTTCCGCCTCGGCGGCACTCAGCAATTCCTCTTTGCGGGTCAGGTTGGCCGACTGTTCGGCGTCCTGGGACTCGAACACCGCTTGGCGCGCTCCGAAGAAGGTGTCTTGCAGAGCACGGAACTCGGTCCAGAGCTGGTCGTCCACGTCGCGCTTGGCGGAGCCAGCGGCCTTCCAGCGGCTCATCAACTCACGGAACGCGCCAGCGGTCTGGCCCCACTGGGTAGAGGTCGCCAATTCGCGGGCCTCAGCGAGGATTTGCTCCTTGGCGGCCCTGGAGGTGTCACGTTTGGCGTTCTGCTCGGTGAAGTAGGTCTTCCGGCGGCGGGTGTAGGTGGTGCGCGCCGAGGAGAAGCGATGCCAGAGCGCGTCGTCGGTGGCCCGGTCAATGCGGGGGAGCGCCTTCCAGGCCTCCAGCAGATCGCGGAGCTGGTTCACCCCATCCCGCCAGTCCGAACCCTGGGAGATTCGTTCCGCCTCGGTGACCATCCGCTCCTTGGCCGCCCGCGACTCCTCCTGTTGCCGCACCCGCTCAGCCTTGCGTGCCTCGAACTGCTCATTGAGCTTGGGCGCCAAGTCGTCTAATCGCTGGGTCAGACCGGCCAAGTCGCCGACGGCATTGGCGTTGAGCACGTTGGCCTTGGCGCTGTTGATCGACTTCTTCGCCTCCTCCGGAGAGAGTGCTCCCGTGCCGATGCGTCGCTCGAGCAGGGAAACCTCCAATTCCAGCGCCTCGAAGCGGCGCACATAGAATGCCAGGGCATCTTCTGGAGTGGAGTCTGGGATTTGACCGACTGAACGTTCGCCGTCACTTGTCAGCACATACACTGTGCCATCATCGGCGACCCGTCCGAAGCTCGCCGGACCTGTGGTCTGATTCATAGGATCATCTTGCCTGATTTTTAGGGCAAAGTACCAATGGAAGGCAAGAAGAAGGCGAAGTGACCGGACAATCAGCGTCAATTTGGCGCATTTGACCAACTCGGTGGCAACTTTTCGGCGCAGCGATAGCTGCGGTAGGGCACTTTGCGGGGTATATCCTAATCAGCGTGTTTGTGGCGAGTTTTGTGACCGGGCCTTGGCAGGCCAACTGCTATCTGTTGGCAGCGGCGGGTTCCGACGATGTGGTGATAGTCGATCCGGGGATGGACTCGGCTGGGACTATAGCCGAGGTGGTGGCGGAGCAGGAGTTGCATCCGGTGGCGGTGCTGGCCACCCACGGGCATCTGGACCATGTAGCAGACGCGGCGAAGGTCTGTGCCGAGTATGGCATCCCGGTCTGGATCCATTCCGCCGACCGTCATCTGCTCGCTGATCCGATAGCTGGGTTGGGCAGCGACTCGGCCGAACTCGTCCGCCAGCTCTATCCGGAAGGGTTCGCAGAGCCGGATGAGGTGCGGCTCTACGACGACTTGGACACTTTGGAGGTGGCAGGCCTGGAATTCACCCTGATCCATGCGCCGGGGCACACCCAAGGCTGTGTGCTGCTGATGGTCGGCTATCCGGAGGGCCGTCCGGTCTCGCACTTGGTTTTCAGCGGGGACGTGCTCTTCGCTGGTTCTATCGGACGCACCGACCTGCCCGGAGGCGACATGGAGCAGATGGTACGCACGCTGGCTGGCCCGGTGCTCGGCTTGCCTGACAGTGCCGGTATCCTGCCTGGACACGGCCCGCAGACCAATATGGCCGCCGAACGGGTCAACAATCCCTACCTGCAAACCGGGTTCCTGCAACAGGCTGGCCGCTGATGGCCCGCGCGAAGCTCTCCGGCTTCCCCGAATTCCTGCCCGCTGGCCGCATCGTCGAGCAGCGGGTGTTGGAAAGCCTGGCCCGGACGTTCGAATTGCACGGATTCGGCTCCGTCGAGACCAGGGCTTTGGAGACGATGGACTCGCTCACCCGCAAGGGCGAGATCGACAAGGAGGTGTACGCGGTCAAGCGCCTCCACGCCCCCGCTGACGCCCCGGCTGAATTCGGCCTGCACTTCGACCTGACTGTGCCTTTCGCCAGGTATGTGCTGGAGAACGCCGGTCACTTGGACTTCCCCTTCCGCCGCTATCAGATTCAGAAGGCGTGGCGGGGGGAGCGTCCGCAGACCGGCCGTTACCGCGAATTCCTCCAGGCCGATGTGGACATCGTCGGGCAGGGCGCGCTGGCCGCCCATCACGATGTCGAATTGCCGCTGGTGACGCTGGAGGCGCTGGAGAAGCTGCACACCGACTTCGGTATCCCGCCAGTGCGGATGGAGGTCAACAACCGCAAACTCTCCGAGGGCTTCTATCGCGGCCTCGGCGTGGACGATCCGATGGCGGTGCTGCAGCGGGTGGACAAATTGGACAAGATCGGCCCGGACGCCGTGCGTGAACTGCTCCGGGATGAGCTGGCCATGCCGCCATCCGCCGCCGACGCCTGTCTCGCGCTCGCCGAGATCAGGGCCGCTGACACCTCTTTCGTGGAGCGGGTGCGCGGGATCGGCGTGGAACACCCATTGCTCGACACCGGCCTGGCCGAGTTGGCCGCAGTGGTGGAGACGGCCCAGAAATTGGTGCCCGGCAGGCTGGTGGCGGCGTTGAAGATCGCCCGGGGCCTGGACTACTACACCGGCACGGTCTATGAGACGGCGATGCTGGGCATGGAAGAGCTCGGCTCGATCTCCTCCGGTGGCCGCTACGACTCGCTGGCCAGCGACGGCAAGAACACCTATCCCGGCGTCGGGCTTTCTATCGGGGTGAGCCGCATCCTGGTGCCTCTGATCGGCAAAGGCGCGTTGAGCGCGTCACGCCCGGTGCCCACAGTGGT
>JAISCH010000266.1 GCA_031265725.1 Propionibacteriaceae bacterium | reverse complement strand
GATGCATGGCACCGCTCCCGATCCGGCCTGGACTCCGGATCAACTCACCGAGACAGCTGTGGTCGCCACTGATTCTGATGATCCGAATCCGGCGAACAACACGACGACTTGGACTCCATCTGATTCACCCACCACCGATCTGAGTTTCGAGAAGACCTCGACGGGGAACTTCATCGCTGGTGAGAATGTGGAATACCACTTCAAGGTGACCAACCTTGGCCCCCAGGACAGCACCGGCGCCACCGTGACGGACACCTTGCCGGATGGGCTGACCTTCGTCAGCGGGGCTGGTTGTTCGGCCAGCGGCCAGATGGTCACCTGTGCGGTCGGCAGCCTGGCCGAGGGTGTTTCGCAGACTGTAACCATCGTGGTGTCCCTCGACCCGGCGCTGGCTGACGGCACTGCCTTGGTCAACACCGCGACCGTCGTCCCGAAAGACCCGAAGGAGTACGATCCCTCGCCGGGCAACAACACTGGTATCACCACCGACTATCCGAAGACCAGCTCCGATGTGGCGGTCACGGATTTGGAGTTCCTGCCCTGTGATCCGACCGATCCGGCCACTCCAGGCTGTGATCCCAGCTATGACGGGCCAGGATCGTACCGGCAAGTGGTGATGGAGATCACCAACAATGGGCCGTCGATCCCAAAGAGTGTGCAGGTTCGCTCCAACGTGCCGGTCGATGTGGTGCTGGGCAACGATCTGCCGCCGTGGTGCTATGCGGTGAACCAGGAATTGGTCTGCGATATTCCAGATGACTTCATTCCGGGTGGCTTCATTCCGGACATGACGATTGAGCTTGGCTACACCTTGATGATCGGAGCTGACGTGACTCCGCATAGCTATCCGGCCTGTGATCCGGCCGCTTATGCTCCGGGCAGCCGTTGCGACGATTGGGGCGGTTGGGTTGAGATCTCGACTACCACTCCGGACGCGGTGGCTGGCAACAACGGGTTCACCGCTCCGTTGGTGATCGGGGATAAATCGCCCGTCGCTGATGTGGGGGTGGTAGTCACTCCTGACGTCACGACCGTCAAACCGGGTGAACCGGTCAGCTACACCGCCGTGGTCACGAATCATGGGCCGAACCCGGCTATTGGCACGGTGTTGACCTTCGACGTGCCACCGGGATTGAGCGACTACGCCGGCTTCGTGGTGACCACCACCGGGGGAGCGACGCCAAAGTCTGACTGTGTGGTGGGTAGTAGTAGCTTGGTCTGCACCATCGGGGTGCTGCACCCCGGCGATTCGGTGACTTATTCAATCACCGGCATCGCGACTGGCAAGTCCGGCACGAAGTTGAAGTTGACTGGCACGGTGACCTATAGCAGCATCGACCCCAATCCGGCTAACAACACCTCCTCAGCCACCGAGACGATCAAGTCTGGCGGCGGCGGTGGAGGCGGCGGCGGTGGTGGCGGCAATCTGCCCAACACCGGGATGGACCTGTCCTGGCTGCTCTGGCCAGCCTGCGCCGTCATCGGTCTGGGTGTGGTGTTGCGTGCCAGCAGTGCCCGGCGTCCGCGCAGAGCGTTATAGTCTGAAGGGAACTTTGCTTGGCGATTACCGTTCCTTTGAACGGTATAGTGGGCCATGCTGAACTAGCGCAGGGGAAGCCGGTGTGATTCCGGGACTGACCCGCAATCGTGATGTTGGCCTGGCCAACTAAGTCGAAACGCCTGGGCTGGGTCCAGTTCGATAACAATCTGTCGCGGCACGCGGATCGGACTGAGCCAGGCAGGCTCAAGGAGATCGAGTGCCAACCACGAAAGGAACTCGATGTCCTTGACAATCGAATCCCGTCAAGCTGTCGGCGCTACCCGTCGGGCTGGCTTCACCCGAGGCCTGCGCTTGGTCGTTGCCGGGCTGGTGGCGGTCTTTGCCACTTTGAATTGCCAACCCATCGCCCATGCCGACGACCTGGACGCGGCGAATGAGGCCGCTGGCTACCTGATCTCAAAGATGGTGGATGGCAAATATCTAATGAGCGATTTCGGGAGTGCATCTACCACGGCCGAGGGGATATTGGCGTTAGCCGCGACCCAGAATCCTGAGTACACCCCACAGTTGCAGGCGATGACGGGTTATCTCACTCAACAAGTTGAGGACTACATCTCTGGCCGGGCCGAGGCCGCCGCCAAGCTGGTCCTGGTCGCCATCGCTGCTGATGTTGAGTTGACTTCATTCGGAGGTGTCGATCTGCTGGAGAGGGTCAAGGCCGGCATTGCCGAAGACGGCGCTTTCGGTGAGTACCCGATGGCATATGCGAGTGGTCTGGGCATCGTAGCGCTGATTCGTGCCGGGCAAGAGGTCGATCCGAAACTGGTCGATTGGATGATCGGCCAAGCTGAGCCGGACGGTTCCTTCAGTTACCAGAAGGGCGGCCCCGGCGATCCAGACAACACCGCGATGGCAATCCTGGCTTTGTCCGCGTTGCCGGACCTCAGCCCGGAAGCCGCCGCCGCACTGGAAGCCGCTAAGAAATGGGCCGTCGACAATCAGCAACCCGATGGATCGTGGACCGGGATGGCAGCGGTCAACTCCACTGCGCTGCTAGGCAGCGCGCTGCTCGCCGCCGGGGTGGACCAGTCGAAGGCGATCACCTACCTGGCCAGTTCACAGGCCGCTTCGGGTGGCTTGCCAGCCAACCTTGGCGAGGAACTGCCGGACACCTTGGCGACGACGCAGGCCATCCTGCTCTTGTCCGGCCAGTCGTATCTGACTCTGCAACCCCTGCCCGCCTATCAGCCCGGCAGTGCCACTCCGGTGCCGACGGCTTCATCGGATTCGCCGGGTATCAACCCTGACGACGACGGCGTTCTGATGGAAAGCCAGCCGTTGCCAATGTGGGTCGTCCCAGTGGTGATCGTGGCTGCCGTGATCGCTTTGGCAGCGGTGGTAATGGCGAGGCGAAAGAAGCATTAGCCGTGCGACTCGCCAAGCGCCAAGCGGTATTGCTTGCGGTGTGCTTCGCGCTGCAGGCGATGCTTCCTGCCACTTTGGCGACTGCGGCGCCCGATTCCTGTACCGGGGTGTGGGTGGTCGTTGATCCTGGGGATTCGGGGGGAGAGCCGGTTGCCGTCTGTGCCACCGCTCACCAGAGTGGGACGGCGGCATTGGAGAGCGCTGGCTTCGTCATCGGCCGGTCCGATTCGATGCTCTGCCAAATCAATGCCCAGCCTGCCGACTGTGTGGTGAAGAGCACCGCCTACTGGTCGTATTGGCATGCCGATCCGACTGACACTGGATACGCCGACTGGGCGTATTCCAGCAAAGGCCCGGACTCTTACCAGCCGGCCCCAGGCGCAGCAGAGGGCTGGCGATTCGGGGACGGGACTGCTCCGCCAAGATTGAAACCGCCCAGCCTGGCCTCCCCGGCCCCATCGACTCCGACTTCCAGTGATCCGGTTCCGCAGCCACCAGTCACCCCGCAGCCAACGGCGGACGCTGGCAGCCCGTTGGGATTGATCGCCGGTGGAGCGATTTTGGCTGGCATCGTCATCGCACTGGTGATTTGGCGGGCGCGGCGATGACTCCGGCAGCCATCCACCCATGGGCCTGGTGGGGCTGGGCCATCTGTCTGGCTGGAGCGGCCTCTTTGACCTCGAATCCGCTGCTGCTCGTCCTGCTGGCAGCGGTGATCACCGCTGTGGTGCTGATGCGCCGCTCGGATGCCCCGTGGGCCAGGTCGGTCAGCGCATATTTTGCCCTGGCTGCGTTCGTCATTGGAATGCGGGTCTTCTTCCAAGTGCTGATCGGAGGCTCCTATGGGGAGCATCTGCTCTTCACCTTGCCGGAAATCCCCTTGCCCGATTGGGCGGCCGGGATCCGGCTTGGCGGGCGGGTGACCGCTGAGGCGCTGCTTTACACCGTTTACGACGCGACCAGGTTGGCGGTGATGCTGCTCTGCCTGGGAGCGGCCAATTCGCTGGCCAATCCGCGCAAAGCGTTGCGCAGCGTACCGGCAGCGTTGTACGAGGCCTCAGTGGCGGTGGTGATCGCGCTGAGTGTCGCTCCGCAACTCATTGAGAGTACGCAGCGGGTACACCGTGCTCGTCGGTTGCGCGGGAACCGGGTCAAGGGTTGG
>JAISCH010000252.1 GCA_031265725.1 Propionibacteriaceae bacterium | reverse complement strand
TGCACCCCTGCGCTTCGCCGACATTCCGGCCGGTCATCCGGCCCGCAAGATCATGTCCGGGCGGACACCGACGTTTGCCGCGCAATTCGATCAGCGTTTCCCGTACACCCTCTATGTGCCTGTGGACTATCGGGACGACGAGCCCCCGCTCAAGCTGTGGGTGTTCATCCACGGGACCAGCCGTCGTTACGACAGATACCTCGACTGGTTCGCAGACCTCGCCAAGACCGAGCGGGCGATCGTGCTGGCCCCGTTGTTCCCGGCTGGGATCGGGGATCCAGACGACGCAACCAATTACCACTTCGTCAAATACCAGGACATCCGCTTCGATGAGATTTTGTTGGCCATGATCGACGAGATCGCCCACCGGTGGAACATCGACAGCGATCGTTTCTTCCTGCATGGAAACTCCGGCGGCGGCCAGTTCGCACATCGTTTCCTCTATCTGCACCCGGACCGGCTGACTGCGGTCTCGATAGGGGCTCCGGGGCGGATCACCCTGCCCACCCCAGAACTGTCCTGGTGGCATGGGGTAGGTGATTTGGAAAACATCTTTGGGATCCCCTTCCGGGCGGCGGCGGTCAAGCGGGTGCCCACGCAGATTGTGGTCGGGTCTTTAGACAACAACCCCGCTGACCTCGCCTCCGCACCCAGCAGCCCAGGTGGGGAGAGCCGCCTCACTCGTGCCCGCACGCTGCGGGACCACCTCGCGGCACTCGGTAGCGATGCCCGATTAGACGTCGTTGCGGGCGTAGGGCACGACGGGGCTGGAATCCTGCCGGCAGTAGGTTCTTTTCTAGCCTCACTTGATGGTTGAAACTTTGACGAGTACTGGAATCGTGTTCTAGCTAAAGGCTAGATAGGGCCCTTGACAGCCGGAAGCGATATAGTTTCACCCGAATCACGATAGTTTCACCCGAGTCACGCCACTGCCGCCCAGGAGTATTCACCAGATGAGTTCCGGAACCAATGCTTCGCAGCCGTCGTCGCCACGCCCCTCGACCAGCTCGAAGCGGACATTGGCTATCCGGTCGGTGCGGCAATATCTTTTCGATATCGTCTGCTGGGCGATAGCGATGATTTTTGCTGGCATTCTGCGTTTCGATTTCTCGGTCAACCGGCTTCATCCGGTGGGGATGGCTGCGCTGATCGGCTTGGTGGCCCTGGTACAATTCATCTCTGCGATGCCGCTTAGGCTCTACCAGCACCGCTACCACTATGGGTCGTTCGAGGAGGTCACTGCTGTCGCTCTCGCCGCAGTGGTGAATTGCCTGGTCGTGGAGGTTTTCGCGGTCCTGGTGGGAATGGGTATGTGGGGGCTTCCGCGTTCGTTGATGTTCATCGCATTGCCGATCGCCCTGGTGCTGATGCTGGGGGTGCGCTACATCACCCGGAAGTGGATCGAGACCAAGGTCAGGATCAAGGCCCAGGCCGCCAGTGCCCCGGTGATCGTCTACGGGGCGGGCTATGCCGGTTCGGAGATCGTCCGGCAGCTCTCCACTGACACGCTGTCGCCGTACCGTCCGGTGGCCCTGCTCGACGACGATCCGAACAAGCGCCACGCCCGGATCAGGGATGTGAACGTCGAGGGCACTTTCGCCGAGCTGGCGGCAGTGGCCAAGCGGACCAAGGCCAAGGTGCTGATCGTGGCGATCTCCTACGCGGACGCGAAGCTGCTCCGCCGAGTCGCGGACGCGGCCAAGCCACTCGGCTTGGAGGTGCGGGTGGTGCCGACCATCGAGAAGATGCTCAACGGCCCGGCGAAGGCGGCGATCAATCTGCGCGCGCTCTCCCTGGACGATCTGATCGGGCGGCAGCCGGTGGACACGAATCTGGCTGCAGTCGGCGGCTACCTCACCGGCAAGCGGGTGTTGATAACTGGCGCGGGCGGGTCCATCGGCATCGAATTGTGCCACCAGGTCCACCGCTTCGGCCCCGCCGAGCTGATCATGCTCGACCGCGACGAGACCAACCTGCAGTCGGCCCAGTACCGGGTCAAGGGGCACGGGCTGCTGAACACCCCGGATGTGGTGCTGGCCGATATCCGGGACGCCGAGACGATCCGGGCCATCTTCCTGGACCGCAGGCCGGAGGTGGTCTTCCACGCGGCCGCGCTGAAGCATCTGCCGATGTTGCAGCAATACCCGGCTGAGGCTTGGAAGACCAATGTGGTCGGCACGCTGAACGTGCTCGACGCGGCCGATGCCGCTGGCGTGACCACCTTTGTCAATATCTCCACCGACAAGGCCGCCGATCCCACCTCAGTGCTGGGCTATTCGAAGCTGTTCGCGGAGAAGCTGACCGCCTATATGGCCCGCAAGACTGACCAGCACTATCTCTCGGTGCGGTTTGGGAACGTGCTGGGATCGCGGGGGTCGATGTCAACGTTGTTCGCGCTGATGATCGAGGACGGCGGGCCGATCCAATTGACCCATCCAGAGGTGACCCGTTACTTCATGAGCATTCCGGAAGCCTGCCAACTAGTGTTGCAGGCCGGTGCTATCGGCAAGCCGGGCGAGGCGCTGATCCTCGACATGGGCGAGCCGGTGCTGATCCTAGACATCGCCAAGCGGATGATCGAGATGTCCGGGAAGACCATCGAGATAAATGTGGTCGGCCTGCGGGAGGGCGAGAAGCTGCACGAGCAACTGGTGAGCAAGTTCGAGGCCGCTGAAGTCACCGAGCATAAGAAGATCTCCCATTCCAGAGTGGAAGTGCTCGCCCCTGACGAACTCGACTTCGACGCTTGGATGGCCCAGATCAACGGCGAGTGAGTTGGCGATGGATTTCCGGCTGCTGCTGATCCTGGCGCTGGCGTTGGGAGTGCTGCTCCCCGCCGTCGTCCAGCCGGTGCTGCGCTGGCTCGAACTTCTCGACGTGCCCAATGCCCGTTCCTCGCACACCATCGTCACTCTGCGCGGGGGCGGGCTGGCTCCAGCGCTGACGGTGCTGATCGCCTGGCTGGCGAGTCTACAGACCAGCGGTCCGGGTTGGTGGACAGTGCTCGCGGCGCTGGGTTTCGCCGCGTTGGGCCTCACCGAGGACCTGCGCCACTTGTCGGTACGGGTGCGGCTGGCCGGGCAGTTCGGCATCGGGCTGCTGGCGGGTCTCGGATTGGCCACAGCCCTCGGTTGGCCAGTCTGGGTTTCGCCGCTGCTGGGGTTGGCGGCGATCTTCGTCGTCAACGCGGCCAACTTCATGGACGGGATCAATGGCATCTCGGGCTACCAGGGGATAGTCTTGGGCGCCAGCGCGTTCATCATCGGCATTCTGCGGCAAGATTTCGCGCTGGCCGGGTTGGGGGCGGTCGTTTTCGGCGCTTTCACCGGCTTCCTGCCCTGGAACTTCCCGAAGGCCCGGATGTTTTTGGGGGATGTGGGGAGCTATCTGCTCGGTGGGTTGAGTTGGGGCTTGGGCTGCTGGATGTGGCAGTCAACCGGATGGCTGCTGGCCGGGATCGCGCCGATAGCCGTCTACACCACCG
>JAISCH010000240.1 GCA_031265725.1 Propionibacteriaceae bacterium | reverse complement strand
CGGCCTGACATTCGTGCTCATCTCGCTGGCGCCGGGAGACGCGGCGCGGGCGATTCTCGGTCAGGCTGGCACCCAAGAGGACTACCTGCGGCTGCGCGCCCAACTCGGCCTGGACGATCCGCTGCCGGTGCGCTACTGGCATTGGCTGAGTGATGTGCTGCAGGGCGACCTCGGGCAGTCCATGTTCTCGAACGCACCGGTATCCCGGCTGATCGGTGAACGGATCGGGGTCACCTTGTGGCTGGTCTTTGGGGCGCTGATCCTGATCGCCGTGTGTGGCGTCTTGCTCGGCATCGCCTCCGCCCGCTTCAAGGGGACGCTGGGAAGAGTGCTTGACGTGATCTCGATGCTCGGGGTGTCGGTTCCCAACTTCTGGTTCGGTCTGGTGTTGGTCACCCTTTTCTCCGTCGGGATGCGTATCTTTCCAGCGACGGGCTACACCCGTCCCGAACAGTCGGTGTCAGGCTGGCTGATGAGTCTCACCCTCCCGGTCATCACCTTGGGCATCGCCGGTATAGCGATGGTGGCCAAACAAACCCGTGATTCGATGACGACTGAACTCGACCAGGAGTACGTGCGGGCGTTGCGCGCCCAGGGCCTGTCCGAGCGCTCTATCGTCTACCGGCACGTCCTGCGCAATGCCGCGATCCCGCTGACGACGGTGCTCGGCCTGATGCTGGTTGGGCTTTTCTCCGGCACGGTGTTGGTCGAGTCGATCTTCGCGCTGCCCGGTCTCGGCGGGCTGGTGGTGACCGCCACTGCGAATCACGATATCCCGATAGTCGAGGGAGTGGCCTTGGTCTTCGCCCTGATGGTCGTGACAGTGAATCTGATCGTTGACCTGCTCTACCGGGCGATCAATCCGAAGGTGAGGACGTCGTGAAGTCCGTTAAAGCGTTCGTTCGTCAGCCGTTGGCCATGACGGCGCTGATCGTCGTCCTGCTCATCATCCTGAGTTGTGCCTTCGCCAACCTGGTCGCACCCTACGATCCGTTGGAACAGGATCTGTACGCGGCGAATGAGTTGCCATCGTCCAGTCATCTGCTCGGTGCCGACACGCTGGGCCGCGACATTCTGTCTAGGCTGTTGTTCGGAGGCCGGGTCACTCTGATTGGTGCCGTCATCGCCGTCTTAGTCTTCACGGCACTGGGCATCCCCTTCGGGCTGGCGGCCGGGTATCTGCGCGGAGTCTTGGACGCCGTCTGCTCGCGGATCGTCGAGATTCTGTTTGCCGTCCCGGTCATGGTGATCGTGCTGGTGGTGGTCTCGGTCTTCTCCGGAAACATCGCTGCTTCGATGGTCACCATCGGTGTCCTCGGCTCCGGCTCATTGTTCAGAGTAGTGCGCGGCCAAACCATGTCCCTTGCCGGAGAACTGTACGTCAAGGCCGCCCGCGCGTCCGGCTTGGGAAGCTTCACCATCCTGCGCCGCCATATCCTGCCTAATATCTGGGGTCCGGTCATCGTCCAGGTATCCCTGTTCTCCGCTGGTGCGGTGCTTACCGAGTCGGGCTTGGCCTTCCTCGGATTCTCCGTCCAGCCGCCCAATCCGAGCTGGGGCTCGATGATCGGCGAAGCCTCCCGGTACATCTCCGCCCACCCCTGGCAACTCGTCCCGCCCGGAGTCGTCATCGCCGTCATGGTGATGTGCCTTGGCTTGATCGGTGACGGCGTGCGCGATGCGGTGACCCGCTCGTTGCCAGTGCGTGGCGGCCAGCGGACCCAGGATGCCGCGCCCACGGCCGGGCCGATCCCGCCGCCACGTCCCGGCGCACTGCTGGACGTGCGTCACCTCAGCGTCGCCTACGACGGTCCCACCAGCCGGACGATCGTTGTGGAGGATGTCTCTTTCGACCTCATGCCCGGTGAGGCGATTGGGATCGTGGGAGAATCCGGATCGGGCAAAACAGTGTCCGCCCGCGCCACGATTGGGCTGCTCGGCAATGGCGGCCACATCCTCGCTGGTCAGGTGCTCTTTGACGGCCAGGAGATCACCGCTGTAGGCGGGCGCAGACTCACCCGGATCAGGGGCAGCGAGATCGCCCTGATCCCGCAGGAACCAATGACGACGCTCGACCCGGTTTTCACCATCGGCTCCCAACTGCTCGAAGTCGTCCGGCGGCACAACCGAGTGACCAAGGCCAAGGCGCGGGCGCGGGTGATCGAATTGCTCGATCTCGTCGGCTTGCGAGAGCCTGAGCAACTGGTGAAACGGTATCCCCACGAACTGTCTGGCGGCATGGCTCAACGGGTCGGCATCGCGCTGGCGCTGGCTGGCAATCCGCGCGTGCTGATCGCTGACGAGCCGACCACCGCCCTCGACGTGACGGTGCAGCAGCAGATTCTCGACCTGCTCCGCTCGCTCCAGCAGTCCCTCGGCATGGCGATCATCCTGGTGACGCACGACTGGGGAGTCCTCGCTGACCTCTGCGAGCGGGCAACCGTGATGTATGCCGGGCACGTCGTGGAGACTGCGGACATTCGCACTCTCTACCACTCGCCGCAGCACCCCTACACTCGCGCCCTGATCGCAGCCAATCCCCATCATGCGGTGAAGGGAGTCGAGTTGCCGTCCATCCCCGGCCAAGTTCCGACCCCATCAGCCTGGCCACCCGGCTGCCACTTCGCCCCCCGCTGTGCGCTCGCCACCCCGGAGTGCTCAGTTGCCGAGATTCCACTGAGCTGGGACGACTCCGGTCATTCGAGCCGCTGCATCAAGGCTGGAAAGCTGCTTGAGGAGGCGGTCTCATGAGCGAGCCGCTC
>JAISCH010000190.1 GCA_031265725.1 Propionibacteriaceae bacterium | reverse complement strand
TGTCGGGCGGGTCATGTTCGCTTATCAGAAGGTGCGCTGATGAGGGTTAAAGTAGCGATCCGGGGCTTGACCAAGCGCTTCCACAACGTCACCGCGCTGGAGGGCGTCGAGCTTGAGTTGGCCGACAACGAATTCGTCTCCCTGGTCGGCGTCTCCGGCTGCGGCAAGTCCACCCTGCTCAACATCATCGCTGGTCTGGCCGATCCCACCGAGGGCAAGGTGCGGGTGGACGGCGAATTGGTCAACGGTCCGGGCCGCGATCGGGGCGTGGTGTTCCAGTCAGCCACCCTGCTGCCCTGGATGACCGCCCAGCGCAACGGCGAATTCGCCCGGCGCGGCGAACCGGTCAGCCGGGAGGACCGCCGGTCCGTCGCTCGTGAGCATCTGGAATTGGTCGGTCTGGCCGGTTTCGAGGATGTTTATCCGGCCCAACTCTCCGGTGGGATGCAACAACGGGTGGCGCTGGCCCGCTCACTCAGCTACCGGCCGCAAATCCTGCTCATGGACGAGCCTTTCGGCGCGCTCGACGCGCTGACCCGCCGCGAGATGCAGGAATTGCTCACTGAGATTTGGGAGGCGCACCGGCTAACTGTGCTCTTCGTCACCCACGACATCGAGGAAGCGGTCTACATCTCCGACCGAGTGGTGACGATGACCCCGAGGCCGGGCCGAATCCTCTCCCAAGTCGAGATTCCCTTGGCTCGTCCCCGCCGCCACGAAATGCAGTCACAGCCCGAGTTCGTCCGCTTGGTGGACGAACTGCTCGGCACTATTCGCGGTGCGCACTGATGAGCGGCGGCGTGCTCTCTTTTGTAGACGACACTTGGACGTTGGACTTGCTGCGGTCGTTGCTCCGGGCCGATTCGCAGAATCCGCCTGGGCACGAGGCGGCGGCCGCCCAGGTGGTCGCTGAAGCCCTCACTGGATTGGGCCTGCGGGTGCGCAGCATTGAGGTGGAACCCGGACGCCCCAACGTCGTCGCGGAGCTGCCTGGGGACGACCCGGAATCGCTGTTGCTGAACGGCCATCTCGACACAGTGACCATCGGTGATCCGGATGCCTGGCATTACGATCCCTTCGGTGAGGTCAGCGCGGGCCGTTGCTATGGCCGGGGCTCCTGCGACATGAAGGGCGGTCTGGCCGCGATGATCGGCGCGGTGGCCGCCGTTGTCCACTCGGGAATGCCCCGGCGACGCAGCCTGCTGCTGACCGCTGTGATCGATGAAGAAGTCTGGTTCAAAGGCACCCAATCGTTGCTGGACGATGGCCTGCTCACCAACTGCTCCCGGGCCTATATCAGCGAGCCGACCTCACTGTCCATCGCCACCTCACTACAAGGCGCAGCCGAATTCACCGCCCGGATCGACGGCGTGGCCGCCCACACCGGGATGGCCGAATTGGGCCGCAACGCGATCATCGGGATGAACCACTTAGTCGCCGCGCTCGACTCATACCACCAATCGTTGCGCGGGACCGGCCAACGATTCGGACTGCCAGTCGATCCCTCGGTAAACGTCGGAAGTATCGCTGGAGGCTCCGGCGTCACCCTGGTCCCGGACGCCTGCACCCTGTCCTTCGATCGCCAATTCCTCCCCGGCGAGGACCAGTCAGCCGCGATCACCGAGATCGAACAAATCTTCCACTCCGTCTGCGCCCAATATGACTTGACCGGCCAATTAACCCTGGACCAATCCTTCCCAAGCTGGAGCATCGACCCCCAATCCCCCGAAGTGCGCGACCTCACCGCCGCCCACACCCAAGCCAGCAACTCCCCCGCCCAAACCTCAATCTTCCGCGCCTACGTCGAAATCGAATTGCTCCACCGCGCCGGTATCCCCGGTGCCATCTACGGCCCCGGCTCCATCATCCAAGCCCACCGCCCCGACGAGTACGTCCCCCTCTCCGAAGTAGCCACCGCCACCCGCACCTACGCCCTAGCCACAGCCGCTTTTTTGCGCTGAAAAACTGGAGCGAAGAGAGCGTTTGAGCCGCGAGTGGCGGCAGTTCAGCCGGGTGGAACACGATAGAATAAAGGTTGTTGGTTTGGTGTTCACAAGCTTGCCGCAGCTATCAACATCGCTGTTGAGGAGTCGGGCAGGATGTTCAGTCAGATCGTTTCAGGAATGTGTTCGGAAGTTCGGCCTGGGATAAAAAAGAGAGCGTGCCAATGGGTTCAAAGCAAGCCAGCTATTTGCGTCCCCTAGCAGGCAATCGTCAAGACAGCAAAGGAGTGCGACATGTGCGATAGTGGTCATTGGCTGATCCGGGTGAGTGTCAGATGACTGTGATCCGAGAACTGTTGGGCAGTATTAGTTTTGCCGACACTGCCGATCCGCCGGACTTTGTTGGCCGGGAAGCGGAGCTAGCCGAGCTTGCGGAGTTCTGTCGTGGCCGTGCCGCCTACCGGCTTTGGGTCGGTGATCCCTATGCGGGCAAATCTGCGTTGTTGGCGCATTTCCTCATGCGGGGTGACGATTCGGACACTGTCATGGTCGGGTTTTTCATAAAGAGGACCGATCAACGCCGCAACTCGGCGGATGGTTTCTTGCGCAGTTTGAGTCGGCAGCTTTGCCTGTTGTTGGGAGAGCGAGACACCAGCGGGGCTTCTTTCTTGGAGCTTCAGCATGAGCTACCGGGTCTGCTGGTCAAAGCGTCAGAGCATGCGACCGCTTCTGGGCAGACTTTGTTGCTGGTGATTGACGCGCTTGATGAGGAGATTTACCAGAGCAAGGGTCCAGAAGAAACTCCATCGATTGCCGAATTGCTGCCCTGCCCCACCCCAGCAGGGC
>JAISCH010000185.1 GCA_031265725.1 Propionibacteriaceae bacterium | reverse complement strand
GTCTGCTTCGATGACGAGGCCCGCCCGATCAGATTGTTCTGCCGCACCAGCGGCACTATGTCGGGCAGCCCCGGAGAGGGCAACGGGTCGGGGGAGCCCTCCAACTCGTACCAGTCCGGATCGATCCATAGCTCGGCGATCCATTCGAGCGGCGGCTGCGGATCGGCATCCGGTTGGCTGTTCTCCGCCGCTTCCGGGACGGCCCCGGTCTCGACGGGCTGCCCCGCGTTCGGGGGATTGTCGGCCTGGTAGGCCTGGATGACCTGGGCCAGCGCGGCAGCCTCGGCGGCGGCGCTCATCGGCGCGTTCTCACCGATCCCGGCAGGCGTGGCCGACTCGGGAGCCGGATAGGGATTGAGAGCGGATGAGGACGGCATGCCCGCCGCCCAGGGATCAGCCGCGACTTGGCCGGTCATGAAGTCGTAGCCACAGGACTCACAGAAAAGAGCCTGCGGGACGTTCAAGGTGTGACAGTTGGGGCAAGTGACTGTTCTCGCCGGGGCGACAGGCAGGTCAATGACTGCGGCCCCAGCCAATGGGGTGCCACAGGTGTCGCAAAAATCCTGTGCTTGGGACTGGTGTCCGTTGGGGCAAAGTGCCATTTCAGCCTCGAATTCTGGTTGTCTTGGTAGATGCGGTGTCCAGGGCCATCTCGTCAGCCTTGTCTACCGACTTCCGCAGCCGTATCGTCCCGGTCGCGGCATCGGTGATGTCAACGACTTTGCGCAATTTCGTGGTCGCCTCCAGGTTCCCGGTCTCGCTGGCCAATTGTACGGCTCGTCCCAATTTGATGGTAGCGGTGGCCTCGTCCCCGGAGGTTTTGGCGGCCAGCCCCTCCTGGATCGCATGCGCCAATTCCGCTTGGCCGGTGTAGTGGGCCACCTCCGGATTGATCTGCGCGGTCAAGTTGGTGTCGGACGACCATTTGGCCTTGACCAAGCCTTGAGTTAGGAGTTGGCTGCTCACCGCCAATTGGACCCGGGCGGCCAATTGCTCCTGGCCGACAGATTTGGCTGGGAGCCGGATGCAGATGTGATAGTCGCGTTCCTCGTCGCCCCAAGCGCCGGTCGGGTAGCTCATCGTCAACTGGTTGACCGGGGTGCCGCGCCGGGTCAAGTCCTCGACGGTGGGGGACACCTGCTTCAAGAACATGACCTGCGCGCCCTGCGGTATCCAGACGCGCAGTTCGGCATTGGAGACGCCGCGCGCCATCGACGCCGACATCAACGCCTGGAAGACCGACCCGAGTTGGGAGGGGTGCGGGATGATGTCCACCGTTCCCAGCAGGGCTTGGGCGATCTGGCGAATCTCCGAGACCTTCCAATCCACTCCGACCCCACGGCAGTCCACTTGGAATTGGCCCAGGCAATTCCCGATGGCCGCGCTGAGTTGGGACTGCGTCTCGTTGTGGTTCTCGCCGTCGGTGAGCAGGATCGCGTGTTTGTTGGCCAAGCCGGGCACGGAGTTGAACAGGGATTTGGCCAGATTCAGCCAAGTGCCCATCGCCGTGCCACCATCGGCGCGGAAGAAGGCGATGGCCCGCTTGGCCTCCTCCCGGGTGCGCTCGGACATCCGGACCATGCCCGCCCCGGACTGCACCATCGGAAAAGCCAGATAGGCCTTGTGGTTGCCGGCGATCACGGCGAAGAAGGTGCCATCGACCACGAAATCCAACGCGGCCATCGCGGCCTGCTTGGCGGCCTGCATATTCGTCGTGCCCATCGACCCAGAGGTGTCAACGATGATGATCTCGCCCGCGTCCCCGACGCCGGTCTGGCCGGCGACACCGGCGTTGGTGCAGGTTATATTCACTATGGCGTTCACATCGGTGCCGCCATCGGGCAGGTACTCGTTCTGGTAGACCGCTGCGGTGAAATTGGCCATCTCTTCCTTCTTCTCGGCTGTCAATCCGTAAGTCTTGCCACGGCGACACTGACGTTGTCGTGGCCGCCCTGCTCATTGGCCCAGCGGACCAGCCGTCTAGCTAAGTCTAGAGGTGATTCTTGGATAGCTTCATTTGTCCGTACCAGCGCGCCCATCGTTTCCGCCGCAGAGGCGTAATTCCACAGCCCGTCCGAGCAGACCAGCAGCCAGCCCGGCTCCAATTCGAGTTGTCCGACCTGTGGTGTGGAATTATCACAGTCCGGTCCCAACCAGGCGGTGATCGCATGTGCTCCCGCTGCGGACTCGGCCACGCTGCGGTCCACGCCGCTGGCGATCATATCGGCGGCCAGGGAGTCGTCGGTGGTGAGTTGACGGGCGGATGACTCACCGATCCAGTAGATGCGGGAGTCTCCCACATTGGCGAAAGTGAGCTGGTTGCCGACCAGCAGCGCCGCCGCCAGGGTGGCAGCCGCCGCGTTGGGGGAGTCGGGATCGACCGACTCGATCACCGCTTGATTGGCCAATTCGGCCGCCTCGCTCAAGGAACGAGTGTTCGCCGGGGCCGTGGCCAGGTATTGACAGGCCTTCTCGGCCCCGACCATAGCCGCCACATCGGAGCCGGAACTGGTGGAGACCCCGTCGCAGATCACCAGCACGACGCGGGTGGCGTCGGCGTAGGCGGCGAGTGCGTCCTCGTTGCGGAAATGGGCCACTCCCCGGTCGCAGACCCCGGCCACATTCGCTCCGGGGGTCAACTCGTAGTGGTCGCGCAGGCTGGGCGCTTTCGCGCCACAGGTCTGGCAGTAGCCGTCGGGGTCCACCAGTCCGCCGCAGGCCAGGCATTTGGCCGCAGTCGAGGACAATTTGCGGACGGCGACCGTCTCGGTGTCGAGCCGGGACGAAGCGGCCTGCTCGGCCAGCGAATCGCCAACTGGCGGCGGGGCCGATGCGGACTGGGTGGTGTTGCCCAGCGAGTCAGGGTCTTGGCCCAGCAATGGCCACTGGTTGCTCATATCAGGCTCCAAGGACGTAATTGATTGGCCTGGTCGATATACCAGGCCCGTTCATCTGGAATCGAGGAGAACGTCGCCTGGAGGCGCAGAGTCGCCTCCAATTCGGCGCGGAGTTGGCGGGTATTGGTTGGTTTGCCGTTCAGGGCCGGTGGGGTGGGGAAGTCCAACGCCTGCCAGAGCAATTTGGCCCGGTAGGCGATCCGGGAGCGCTCGTCCAACGGCGACTTGGTCACCACTTGCAGTATCGAGTCCCATTTCTGCGGGTCGTTGT
>JAISCH010000346.1 GCA_031265725.1 Propionibacteriaceae bacterium | reverse complement strand
CATCGGCTGCCTACTGGTCGATTACGACGCCCTGCGCGGTTTAGATAATGCCGAGGACAGACTGTTTTAGAGGTCGCGCCAATAGGTTGCGAGCCAAGCCACCTATTGGCGCGACCTCTTAAGGTCAAACCCGGTCTAGGTGGGGGATCAGCACTTCGCGGTAGAGCAGGAGCAGGGCGGCCATTACTGGAACGGCCAGAATCGCGCCCATCATTCCGGCGACCGCTCCCCCGGAGATAGCGCCCAGGATGATGGCGATACTGGGCACTTGCACTGATTTTGAGTAGATGCGTGGTTCGATGAAATAGGCGTCGAATTGCTGGTATCCAAAGAGCAGTATCAGGCAGAGCACGCCGGTGATCGGGGAATAGGAGAAGCCCACGATAGAAATCGTGATGATCGCCAACGTGCTGCCGACCAGCGGGACGAAATAGAGCAACATGATCACTGCGGCGAGAGCCAGCGCGTAGTCGCGCATACCGTTGTTGAAGCCGATGATCGAGATCACGATTGCTGTGTAGGTGGCCGCCATGAGCACTACCAGGAATAACCCGGAGACGTAGTTTCCGATACGTTTCAATATCTCATTGACCAGGTACTTCACTCGCGGACGCCGAGAAGCCGGGGCCAACGTGGAGAAAACCTCTTTAATGGTGGGCAGGGTGGCCAAGAAATAGATGGTGAGCACGATGGTGAGGATCGTGGAGAAAACCAGGTTGGTGATGAAAGCAGTCGCGCCGACCACTCCGCCGAAGGCCCAGTTGACCAGTTCACTGATGAAATCGCTGGAACTCAGCATTCCGACAATCTGGGTGATTATCCCGGTCTCTTGGTTGAAGGCGTAGATTTGCGGATTATCGAGCAGGTCTCTCACAAAACCGGGCAGATTTTGGAAGAGCTGCGTCACTTGTGCAATGGCTGGCGGAAGCACGGCCCAGAAGGCCAGGCCAACGAAAAACATCACCAGCAGTCCGACGATCAGCACGCATAATCCACGCCGGATGCCACGGCGATGGAACCATTCGACGGCGGGATTCAGCCCAAGGGCGATCACCAGCGAGAGCATGACCATCAGCACTACCGACTGGAGCGAGGTGATCATCTGCACCAGGCCGTAGGCGATCATCGCCCCGGCGGCGAGGAAGAAGCCGATATTCAGCGGGCTGCGGGACAGCAATGACTTGCGGTCCGAACTGGTTGGATGCCTGGCATCGATGTCCGGTGGAGTGGGCTGGGTGATGCGTCGCCAACGCTGTAACCAGGCACGCGGGCCGCCGCTGTCGGTAGCAGTGGGATTACTGCCCACGGGCTGCTGCGGCACCGTCGGCTGCTCGGAGCTGGGCGGGTTGCTGGGCTGCGATCCGGCTGGATCGTTGCTTGGCATGGTGCCTCCTTGGAGTTGACTCTTATAGCTTGCCACGAACGACCGACAGCCCAGGCATCGACTTGCGAAATGTCAAAGCCTGGGCTGTATTTTTGCGGTCAGCGGCTGCCCACCAACCGATTTCAGTGCCCTTCGGCGGGTTGGACGATCTCCAGCAGGATGCCGCCAGTCGACTTGGGGTGGGCGAAGTTGATCTTCGAACCGCCAGTGCCGATCTTGGGGGCGTCGTAGAGCAGCCGCACGCCACGCTCACGGAGCACAGCGGAGGCCTTCTCGATGTCCGCGACCCGGTAGCAGACTTGCTGCACGCCGCCCCGGCCACCGTTGCCCGCCAGCCACTTCGCAATGGTGCTCTCCGGATTCAACGGGGCCAGCAACTGCACTTGGGCATTCTCGGGAAGTTGCTCACCAGTGCCGAGCATGGCTTCTTCCACGCCTTGCTCCTCGTTGGTCTCCCGGTGCAGCAGGCGCCACCCGAATACTTCGGTGTGGAGCTTGATGGCTTCGTCCAGGTTGGGGACGGCATAGCCAACGTGATCGATGCAAATGAACAGATCGTTACTCATGGTCTTACCATAGCGGCTCCAGTGCCCTCGTTAATCCGATTGGACAACTGGGTCGAGTATTGGGCAGTTGGTGTTGCCGGAAACTCCGCTGGCCCTATTGGCAAAGGCTCAACTGAGGACGGCGTTGACGACTTCCTTGGCTTGAGCCTGCACCTCGGCCAGATGGTCGGCCCCTTTCAGCGATTCGGCGTAGATCTTGTAGACATTCTCGGTCCCGGAGGGACGGGCGGCGAACCAGGCTGATTCGGTGACGACCTTCAGCCCGCCGATGGGAGCGGAATTCCCAGGTGCCTCAGTGAGGGTGGCGGTGATCGGCTCTCCAGCCAATTCGGTGACCGTCACATCCGCTGGGGAGAGCTTGGCGAGTTTGGCCTTCTGCTCCCGGCTGGCCGGGGCGTCTATCCGGGCATAGCTGGAGGCCCCGAAGCGGGATTCCAATTCCGCGTACAACTCGCTGGGGGATTTGCCGGTGACCGCCGCTATCTCGCTGGCCAGCAGGGCGAGCAGGATACCGTCCTTGTCAGTCGTCCAAGTGGAGCCGTCCAAGGCCAGGAAGGACGCACCGGCTGATTCCTCGCCGCCGAATCCAATCGATCCATCGGTCAGGCCGGGGACGAACCACTTGAAGCCGACCGGGACTTCCACCAGCCGCCTGCCCAAGTCCTGAGCGACCTTGTCGATCAGTGAGCTGGAGACCAAGGTCTTGCCCACCCCGGCGTCGGCCGCCCATTTGGGACGGTGGGTGAATAGGTATTGGATGGCCACGGCCAGGTAGGCGTTGGGGTTCATCAGCCCGGCGTCGGGGGTGACGATGCCATGCCGGTCGGAGTCGGCGTCGTTCCCGGTGGAGATCGCATAGGCGTCGCGGTTGGCGATCAGCGAGGCCATCGCGTACGGCGAGGAGCAGTCCATCCTGATCTTGCCGTCCCAATCGAGGGTCATGAAGCGCCAGGTCGGATCAACTATCGGATTGAGCACGGTCAGGTCGATGTCAAGGCGTTCAGCGATGTATTGCCAATACTGCACCGAGGCCCCGCCCAGTGGGTCCGCGCCGATCCGCACTCCGGCCTCGGCTATCGCCGGAAGGTTGATTGCGTTGCGCAGATCATCGCAATATGCGCCCAGGTAGTCGACCCTGGTCAGCGTCGACTTGACCTGCTCATAACTGACTCTTTTGATCGCTGACGGGTCGCGGAGCAGTTCATTCGCCCTGGCCGCGATCACCTTGGTGGCGTCGGTGTCGGCGGGGCCGCCGTGGGGAGGGTTGTATTTGAAGCCGCCGTCGCGGGGGGGATTGTGCGAAGGGGTGACGACGATGCCGTCGGCCCGTGGCCCGCTGGTCTTGTTGTAGACGATGATCGCCCGGGAGACAGCCGGGGTCGGGGTGAAATCTGAGTCATGCTCGGGGTGAACAGTGACACCGTTGCCACAGAGCACTTCGATAGCCGTGCGCCAGGCCGGGCCGGACAGCGCATGGGTGTCTTTTCCGATGAAGAGCGG